>JAJXZA010000234.1 GCA_021780285.1 Planctomycetota bacterium | reverse complement strand
ACGGATTTCTGGTGATTTTGATTTGCAGGGAGGTGGGAGCGCGCGCCCGCGTGCTGGTCACGCTGGCGGCGGCCTTACTGGTTGGCGCCATTGCCTTCTCGCGGCTTTATCTCGGTGCGCACTGGCTGTCGGACGTGACGGCGGGATTGGCTTTCGGTGTGGCCTGGGTGGCATTGCTGGGAATCGTTTATTTGCAGCATGTGCGCAGGGAGGTTCGCGCCCCCGGCCTCGGGGCGGCAGCGCTGGCCACATTGCTTTTGGCCGCCGGGCTGCATATCGGAACCAAACACGCCGCGGATATGCGGCGCTACGCGCTCAATTTGCCGGTGCGGGAGATGTCCCTCACGGATTGGCGCAACGGCGGATGGGCCAGCATGCCGGTATGGCGTGTCGATCTGACAGGTGACTACGAGGAACCATTTATCCTGCAATGGGCAGGGCCGTTGCCGCTGCTGAAAGCTGCATTGCTGGCCCATGGCTGGCAAGTGCCGGTAGCGTGGAATTTGTCGTCGTCCGCAGAATGGCTGTTATCAGATGCGAAAGCAAACGCGCTTCCCGTGTTGCCACATCTCGAGAATGGCCGCGCGGAAGCTCTGCTGATGATTAAAGCCGGCCAGGATGTGCCGCACGGTCAGCGGTTGATTTTACGGGTCTGGCCGTCTGGGACGGCACTTACCGATGCTGGGAATACGCAACCGCTCTGGATCGGAACCGTGGTCGCTGAAAAGATCGAACACCTGAAACCACTCGGCACTTTGGTCGATGAGCAAGACGGTGTCGACGAGCCTATGCAAGTTCTCGAATCCGCACTGCCAGGAACACAGCCGGAAGCCCGAATCCCCCCAGGGCCAAACTGGAATGGCGTGGTTTTACTCGGACAACCTTAAAAAGCTTGACTCTCGCGACGAAAGTGCGGAGCGGCCCAAGACGCTCTGTTTCCACAATATGGCAAACAGCGATTTTTGTGATGGCAACAGCTCTGGGCTGCCCCTAAGGCCTGAGTAATGGTAATTTCCAGACTTCCAGGGGCGAATGTTTTCGAGATACCCGCCCGCAACCGACAGGAGCATCACCCTTGAGCGAGGCCATCACAAAATCCAGATTCCGCCGTACCGTGTTCTGGGCAGGCGCGCTTAACCTCGCCTACTTTGGCATCGAGTTCACTGTGGCATTAGCCATCGGCTCGGTCTCGCTTTTCGCCGACAGTATTGATTTCCTGGAGGACGCATCGGTCAACCTGCTCATCGTGCTGGCGCTGGGTTGGAGTCTGCGCCAGCGGGCGCGTTTGGGGATGGTGCTCGCTGGCATCCTGCTTCTGCCGGGCCTCGCTACGCTCTGGATGGCCTGGCAGAAATTCCTGCACCCCGTGCCGCCGTCACCGGTGGTACTCTCGGTGACGGCCGTCGGCGCGCTTCTTGTCAACGCCGCCTGCGCGCTCATGCTGGCACGCCACCGCGCGCACGGCGGTAGCCTCGCCAAAGCTGCCTATCTCTCAGCGCGCAACGACGTACTGGCCAATATTGCCATTATCCTCGCGGGGGCTGTGACAGCGTATTTATGGCGCGCCGCTTGGCCCGACCTGCTAGTCGGCCTCGGCATCGCTGCCATGAACGCCGATGCCGCCCGCGAGGTTTGGATCGCTGCCCGCGAGGAGCACGGCGCGGCTGCTTGAGGGCATTGCCGATGCGCAATGAATATAAGTTAAGCGGGGCCAAGCCCCTGATTGCGCACCCGCAAGGGGTGCGCTTTTGGGCGATCCGCCAAGCGGATCGCTTCTTGGCGGGTGAACCGGCTTCAGATTAGCGGCGTTGTGCGCTGTGTTTTCACTACAACCATTTTACGTTTAATCGGCATCCATGCTGGCAGCTTTTGCTTTCAGCTTCCTATGCGCAGCCTTCTTTCGCACCACGTTGATCGCTGCCGCATCAAGCGTGTTCTTTAGATGGACGGCGTAATGCTTCTCGATCATCTCGACCGAGGTGCGGCAATTCTTCGCGACCTGATAGATATCCGCACCTTCCATCAAACGCATGCAGATATAGGTATGGCGCAAACTATAGGCAGTCCTGGCTTTGCCATCGCGATCAATCTTCAGCCCTGCCCGCTCAAGCAGATTGTTAAACAGCTTGATGTGATTGCCTGGGAACACGGGGTCGGTTGGCTTCGGATATTCGAGCTCCGGCATCGCCGGCGGTTCACCGCCGCTCTTGCGACGCAGTTGCCGCTCGCGTCTAGACTCGCCATGCGCTGGCTTTGCGCGGGCGAGTAGCCGCTGATAGACGCGCACTGCCCCCGGCATACTTTTACAATGACCAACACCACGCTTGCCGCGAACCTCGATCTCCAGAATTTCCGCCTTATTGCTTTCTTCCTGGGCAATCGTCACGTCTCGGTGCTGGAGGTTGAAAGCTTCGTCCGGCCGCAGGCCGGTGTTCGCCATGAACAGTACAAAGTCATAAACCTGCTCGGCATTCCATCTGTAGTGAGCCCGCTCCGGCGCCTTCGCATTCGCGCGCGCCGCCTCGTAGAGTTGCTTATATTCCTCAGGGCTGAACCAGGGCCGGTGCACAATCTTGCCCTGCGTCCGATAGGGCGGTGTGAGGTCCGGCAAATGCTCCAGCCAGCCATGCCGGATGGCAGTTTTGAGCACCATCCGCAAAGTCACCACCTCATCATGCAAGGTGCTGCGTGCCGGCGGCTTGGCCTTCGGCTTATGCTGACTTTTGGAATGCGCGTTTGGTGCGCCGTAGGTCGTCATCCGGTGAACCCGGTATTCTTGTACCTTGCCGGGCGTCACCTTGTCGAGCGGCAAATTGCCAAAGAACGGCAGCAGATGAACTCGCAACCTGATCGCGTGGCTCTCGGTCCATTTCTCGGAACGCTCACCTTCTGTGATAACGCCGTATTCCTTGAGGAACTGATCGGCCGCTTTTTTGAAGGTCGGGCGGTCATTCAGCACGCCGGCCTGGCTCTTGCCTTGCAGGCTAAAATACCACGCCTCGGCGGCCTTGGCCGCCAGATCCTGAATTTCCTGCTTGGTGCTGAACTGCCGCTGCTTGTTGCCGACAGACGCCCGCGCCTGCCAAAAGCGGCTATTGCCGCGCTGATAAATCTGGACCTTTCCGCCCAGCAACTCGATGGTCGGCATGACGCCCCCTTGCGCACATATTGCGCTGCGGTTGAGGATCTAGTCAGGCAACGACCATAGCCCATCAGGTTTTGGATTTCGAGTTAAATTACCCTAAC
Organism: Planctomycetota bacterium; assembly: GCA_021780285.1. Classification (GTDB taxonomy): domain Bacteria; phylum Planctomycetota; class Phycisphaerae; order WQYP01; family WQYP01; genus JABEVB01. The sequence goes on along the minus strand of JAJXZA010000234.1, from coordinate 227 downwards.
ACTGCCCTAGGGCGTCAGAACGCCAAAAGCCACCTTGCGGTGGCTTTAAGCTATTGATCTTGTTTGATTTTCTGGTTGCGGGACCTGGATTTGAACCAGGGACCTTCAGGTTATGAGCCTGACGAGCTACCGGTCAATACATTGTTTTACATATATTATATTAAGGTATTTTGTTTTATGTGATAAATAGTGCGTTAAATTCCGTAAGATCGTTACGGTAAATTCTG
>JAJXZA010000052.1 GCA_021780285.1 Planctomycetota bacterium | reverse complement strand
CCAATACCACCGCCGCATCCATGCCGCAGTGTACCTTTCCATATTACCAGCACTACCGTTTCCATCAAAATAAATCCGGCCATAAACCACACTTAACCTTGTTTCAACCTTGATGACACGCCGTATATTTTTCAATTTGGCGTGCCCGAGTCGTTACCAGCCAACCTTAACCAACCGATTGCGGCCGCGCTCGCAAACTTGACTGTTTTGCATACCTGCGGCGGCGGGTAATATGCCAGCATGAGCAGCAGTGATTCGCGCCCTATTGCGGTTTTTGATTCCGGCCTCGGTGGATTAACCGTTGTGCGCGCTCTGATGCACCGCCTGCCGCGGGAGGCCATCATTTATTTTGGCGACACCGCCCGGCTGCCCTATGGCACAAAATCGCCGCGCACCGTGCTGCAATTTGCCCGGCAGTGTCTGCGGTTTTTAATGCGGTTTGACCCCAAGCTTTTGGTGGTGGCCTGTAACACGGTAAGCGCCACGGCCTTGGGCGACCTCGCCGGCGAGTTTACCGTTCCCGTCATTGGCGTGCTGGAACCGGGCGCAGGCGCTGCGGTTGCCGCCGCGCGGCAGCACCATGCCGCCGGCCCGTGCACGGTGGGTTTGATTGCCACCGAGGCCACGATCACCAGCCAGGCGTATCCGCAGGCCATCAGCCGCTTGGACCCGGCAATTCACGTGCTGGGCCGTGCATGCCCCCTGCTGGTTCCCATGATTGAAGAAGGCCGCCTCCCGACCAACGCTGTGGTGCAGGCGGTGCTGCAGGAGTACCTTGAGCCATTTATAAAGCTGCGGGCGCCCTCGCTTATTTTAGGTTGTACGCATTACCCCATTTTCAGTGAGGCAATTGCCCGCGTGCTCGGCCCGCAGACCCACTTGGTGGATTCGGCCGACGAAACCGCCTTGGTGGTAAAGCAAAGGCTCGATACAATGCACGCGCTCGGCCCGGTGCCGCCTGAAGAACCGCTGACGTGCTACGTCACCGACCAGGGCCAGCGGTTTGAAAATTTGGCGGCCCGCTTTTTGGGTCGGCCCATCGGGCAACCCGTGTGGGTTGCCCCCGAGCTTTTGGAAAGCGCCACGCTGCCTACGGAGTAACTATGCACGCCCGCACCACCGCACCATCGGCCCACGGCAAAAACACACAACCGGCCGCAGCTGCAAAACTGGCAGTAGCAGTGCTGGCTGTGATGCTTGTCGGCTGCGCCGGCGGCTGCAGCAGTTCAAGCGATAGCGCCACCGGCAGTTTCAATCAGTTTGTCAATAAGATTATTCATAAGTTTCATGGCGGCGGCTCTCCGACCCAAGAGGCAGCCGAGCTATTTCATTCACAGAACCCCAGCGCCCAGATGGCGGCCATTGCATACTTTCAGAGCCGACCTTACGGCCACCAAAAAATATATATGGAAGCTTACCGCAAGCTCTTTGCCAACAATCCTGACCCATTAGTCCGCGGGCAGGCCATGCTGGCGCTGGGTACCTCAGGCCAAGCTTCTGTGGCGCCCATTTTGGTCAAAAATCTTGGCGATCCGAGCAAATTTGTGCGCATGTGCTCGGCCCTGGCTTTAACTTATGTCAACAACCCCATCGCGATAGATCCGCTGATAGATCACCTTACGCACGATCCCTCGCGGCAGGTTCGCATGTACTGTATCGAGGCGTTGAAATACTATAAGGCTCATCGTGTGCTGGTAGCGCTTATTGACGCGCTTAATTCCGACAATGTCGCCGAGGTGCAGCTTGCGTGGAACAATCTTACCAGCGAAACCGGCCAAAAGTTCGCCCAGCGCCCAGGCCCATGGCGCCGATGGCTGGCCGCCCCGCATCCTTCTCAAACCCGCCCCAGTTGAAGTACGCGCGCTGCCTGCCCGGTTATTCGATCTGCCCCCAGCGACCGCGCATGCTTGGCCGCCGCCACGTGCTATGCACTTGTGGCGATTGCGCAAAGGCCGCTGTTCAAGATTGATGTTGCAGGAGTGCGATGCACGTCTTCCGGACGGCCCGGGATCATGCCGATTTTATTGGCATTCCCAGACGCTTTTGCCGGGGACTCGGCGCTGGCTGCCTGCCTTGCTCTGAAGCGGAACGCAGAATCTCACACTCGGCCGATGCAGACAAGATGTCTGCGTTACGGCGCGGCCGACTGACCGCCCGGAAAAATTGCCAGGCCCCAAGCGCGCGATGCAGGCGATATTACCTGACGAACACCATGAACGCTTTACTGCCCGCTGGCAGCAGAGTCGCAGTGTTTGGCACGTTTGCGTTCCAGCAATACCGCCCCGCCGATTGCGACCAGCAACAAAATAGTTGATGGTTCAGGCGTGCTAATGGGAGGGTTGCTGCCGCCGGGCAGAATGCTGCCACCGCTGCCAGTGTAGGGCGTTCCGGTGGCACCCTGCGGGTAATAGCCCGTTTGCGGGGTGAAATCGTAACTGCTTTGATACGTGGGCGTACCGCCTTGTGCGAGCACTTCGGCAATGTATTGCTGGTTGTAGCTCACTTGCGTCATCTGGCCGCCATCTACGGGCGTACCGCTTACGCTTCCACCCCCCTGGTCGTTAATTTGCAACACATCCAGATGTTCATCAGCCACGTTGTCGTCGTGGGCTGAAACATTGCTGTTGAGGTCGTTGGATGAGGAGTTGTCACCAATGGCAGAATAACTTTCGCTGCCTGCGCCAAGCGTATACATGCTGCCGGGCGTAGCGCCGGATTCCGCCATGTCGGTCGGCCCGCCACCCGAGTAGCTGATAACCGTAATCGTCGAGCCTAACGCAGTTGAACCAATCCAAAGCGTTAAGGCCGAAGCCACGGCAGAGGCCCATAACCTCGCCGAACGCCCAGCGGGCGCACAACGTATTTTGATTTTCTTTCTCATCGCTGTACCCTCTCTCTTTTCATCGCACCCTATATACACCGTCCGCCGCTCAGGCGGGACTATTCAAACAATGCCACCCAAAGCGCACCGCTCTGGGGTAGTCCAACCTTCTCGCTCCGCGAGTACTGACTTACCGGATACCCGCCACCGAACCCACTTGGTGGCCTGCTACCGAAGTGAACTCCGCTCCTACCTGCATATAGGAATCGGCTTCATATACTTCTAGGCATGAACTTTTACGAAGTCAATGGGCAGGTTGAAGTTTTTTTGAAAAAATAAGCGACAGTGTAAATTATCCACTATTTTATAGGATGTATAAAAATAGCATTGTGCATTTAGAAAATTTATTTCGCGCTAATATGAATATTTTAATCGCTATATAGCAATGTGAAAAAGGCCGCGAACCTCGCGTCAGCGTTTGCGTTCATCCTAACCCGGATATTTCATAGGTATTTTTATTGTGGGCCTTGCACCCTGTAAAATCAAGGTGTTAACTAACCCGGATATTTCATAGGTATTTTTATTGTGGGCCTTGCGCGCAGGCCTTGCACCCTGTAAAATCAAGGTGTTAACTAAGTTCCGTCATTTTGCAA
>JAJXZA010000054.1 GCA_021780285.1 Planctomycetota bacterium | reverse complement strand
CATTACCCGCGAATGTACGGGGGAGTCCGATCTTTTTAAAGTCTGCCGTCATGAAAAGCGCATCTGCAAAATGGCAAAAGTCGAGCTAAGGCTGTGCGGTCGCTTCCGCTGCGGCTGGCGATGCGGCCGCCTGTGCACCAGCCGAGGCGTCTGCCTTTGCGGCTTTGCCGCGGGCCTTTCCCGCCTGCACAATCAATACCGAACACTGGCTTTTTACCGCCACCGATTCCTGCGAGAAGCCCAGCAGCCGCTCGCGCAGCCGCCACAAAGGCGATGCTCCAAGAATCAGCAGATCGTGTCGGGACGATTCTTCAACAACAACCTCCGCCGGCGAGTGGTGCTCAATCACCTGCATGCGTATCTGCCGGCCTCCCGATGTATTGGGCATGTATCGGTCCACCAACGACCGTACCCCCATCGGAGAATCGGGCAGACCATGCCCCTGGGGTCGCACCACATGCAGGATGGTCACTTCCACCTCAGCTTGGTGACTCATCATATTAGCTGCCAGCAGAGCGCCGGCATCCTGCTCTTCGCCAACGTATGGCACGAGCACGCGCTTGATGGCTGTAACATTCTTGGCCACCAGAATGCCCACATGGCAGGAGGCTCGCCGCATTACCCAACCCGCGACGCCACCCATGGCCGAGGCGATCAGCACGCCGTGATGCGAGCCGACAATAAGCCAATCGCTGCGAATGGCCGCCGCCGTTCGTACGATGTCGTGCGCAATGCGCCGGCTTGGGAAGCTGATGGCGCCAATTTCAATCTTTCGTTCAGCCGCGTAGCGCTGGGCCGCTTCGATCGGCCCGCCCTCGTCGGGCGCCGCCTCCAGCCCCAGGCCGATGTGGCTGCCAGGCGTTTCAAGTTCCAGCACATGCAGTCTCGCCCCTGCCGTTCCGAGCATCAGCCTCCCCACCTCTAAAATTGCTGAAACCGACGCCATCTGTGAAATGCACACCAGCACACGGGTGTGGCCCGCCTTATCGCCAAATGCGGCAAGGTCCGGCGTTGTGCGCCACGGTCTGCCTAAAAGGCTTATAAGCGGCGCAGCCAATAATGTTGCCGCCAAAAGCGCCAGCACCATAATGGCCATAGTCTGGGAGTGAATCACGTGAAGTTCCCACGCCAGGTTAAGCACCACCAATTCCATGACACCATGGGTGTTCATAAGCACACCCAGCAAGCTCGACTCACGCATGGACATTCGATTGAGACGGGCGGCCCCTGCCGCGGCGAAAAACTTAAGGGCAAACATCGCAGGCAACATCAGGACCACGGTGTGCCAGATGGTATGGGCATACAAACCGGCAAAATTGGTGCGAAGCCCGATCAGAGTGAAAAACACGGGCATCAAAACAACCAACGTCATGTCTTGCAACTTTTCCGCCAGGTGATGAACAAACTTATCTTCAGATGGCAGAATCGCCCCAAGCATAAACGCGCCGAAAATAAGGTTTACATGCAGGTAATCGGTCACCAGTGCGCTGGCAAACATCAGTACAATCACCAGAGCCAGCGCATTGCGCGTAACGCGGCCGCGCGATTCAAAATGCGTCTGAAACCGCCACAAAAAACGACGCAGCACCATCATCATCACCAACGCGTAAGCCACCGCCAGAGCCGCCGTGCGAATCCCGCCCAACACCGACCACCATGCGGATACCTGGCTGTTATTGGCAATGGTGCTGGCGATGTCATACACCACGGCCAGCAGGCACCAACCGCCTACGTCTATCACGGCCGCCGACGCCATTGCCATCGAGCCTACTTTGGTTTTGAGCAGCGACTGGTCGCTAAGCACCCGGGCCATCACCGGAAACGCACTGACCCCGATTACGGTCGCGATCATCAGAATAAAAGCTGTCGGATGATGCACCGGCGCTACAATAGGCAGGGCCGAAAGGTAGCGTGCCAGCAGCAACCCGCCTATAAATGGAATAAGCAGACTTGCAAGCCCCGTGGTAAGCACGGCCCGCCCGCGACCGCGCAGCGATCGCAAATTCAACTCCAGGCCGACGATAAACATGAAAAACATCAGGCCGAGTTCGCTTAGCAGATTCAATGCCGGTATCGAATTTTCCGGAAACAGTCCGTGAAGAAGCGAGCCATGGGCAATAAGCCCCAGCAGCGACGGCCCGAGCATGATGCCGCCGATCATTTCACCGATAACTTCCGGCAAACGCAGATAGCGGATAAATACCCCGCAGGTGCGCGTCACCAGAATGATAACGGCCAACTGCAAAACCAGCAGCGATACGTTCAAAACAGAAACTCCTTGGCCGCGTCCGGCTCTTGCGGCGGTTTGGGCAGTCCCAAACCAACAACAATCCCCAGCGCGACATTATCCGCAAGCGGTGCGTCTTTAGCTAATACCCCAAATTAAGCACAGCCGGCAGGCGCCGACATATTACCCGCTTCATAGCCGCGGCGGCATTCAGGCGTCTTTACGCACGGCCAACTGCAGGTGGCCGGCGCGCCCGAGAGCCGCGGGGTCGCGTGCCAGAAGGCTTTCAGCCTTGAGCATTTTTTCAAGAGCATGGGGATTTTCAAAGAGTTTACGGTTTTTTCGCACGGGCAATACGGTTTTGCCAATCATGGAAACGATTGAAAACCCCTGCCCCGCCGCCAGTTTTGAGATGCCCGCGGGCGAAAACATCTGCAGCGCAAACTGCTCGCTCTTGTCGTTGGTGAGCCACTGGGTGGCCCCGGCGGCGGCAAATTCAACCAGCTTATTGACATCGCCCATTTCGGCGTAGTGATCGAGGCCGGCGAGGAGATTGTCTACGGTGAAAATAGCGACACCGCCGGGCCGCAGCACCCGTTTCATGGCGGCAAGGCAGCCCGCCGGACTGGAACAAATAGAGACGACATCGCCCATGGCCAGCAGCAGATCAAACTGTTCGCTGGGCACGCCATCAAGCGTGGCGGCATCGGCAAGGCAGGTGGTGCCCCGTACGGCCTTACCGGCAAGGTCGGGCTGCTGCGACCATTCGGCAAGTTTCAGCCGCACCTGTTCAAGCATGCCGGCGGCATGATCCACAAACAGCGTCGGGTAGCCCATTTTAAGCAGTTTGAGGCCCCACTTGCCCGTGCCGCAACCAAGGTCCATGACGTGGGCGCTGGTGTTTGCCGGCAAAAAACCCCGGACATGTTCCCACGTTAATCGGTCGTGAAAAGCCCAATACGGGTCGTCATACATGTTGTCGTAGCGCCGCGCCACGCGATTATGATACTTTTGCGATCGCTGGGAATGATGTGTTTTCATGCGTTGTGTATACCCGCTTTGCGGCCCGACTGAGAGCTTATTTACTGCGAGCCGACGCTTCGGCAATCGGCTCGTTTTGCCGCGGGGCATTTTAACATATGGCTTGGCATAATTGTGCATGAGAGCGGATTTTTGTTATTGTAAGTTCAGGCGGACGGGCCGGGCTGATGGCAGCCAGCCATGTACGCGAGGCGTTGGAATGAAAGGATTGTTCATGGGAATGTTGAATGCCAGGAATAGTTGGGGGCTGATTCGCCCGTATTTGCTTGTTGGCGGAATGACGCTGGTGCTGACGCTGGCCGCCTGCAGTTCCGAACCACCCAAGCCGGTTACGCCATTTGGCCGCGATCTGTTGAGCCAAAAAGTGCACGGCGTACTGCTGCAGTTTGAAGAAGCCAATGGCAACATTAAGTTTTTTAAGAAGCACGCGTACGGCTATGTCGTGTTCCCAACCGTCACAACCGGCGCTTTGGCCGTGGGTGGTGGTGAAGGGCGCGGTGAGGTTTTTAAGCATGGGCAACTGTACGGCTATGCCAAGTTGATACAGGCCTCGATAGGCGCCCAAATCGGCGGCCAAACGTACAGTGAACTTATCTTTTTTGAGAACTCCGTTGCATTCAGCGAGTTTGAGGCCGGCACCACCACATTTGATGCGCGTGCCACCGCCATAGCCGCCCAGGCCGGTGCCGGAACTGCAGTAAATTACCAGCGGGGAGTTCTGGTGTATACGCTGCCGCAGGGTGGGCTGATGGCTCAAGCCGCGATCGGCGGACAGAAGTTTCGGTTTCAGCCGTTAAACGCTAAATAGGTTCATTGATTGGACGTATGACGAGCGTCGCCGGGGCAGCGCGGCGAGGCCTGCGGGCCGCGAGCGCCGTAGAGCGCGGGGCGATGCGCTTTCAACCGGGCGCAAGCGTTGGGCTGCCGCAACGACGGCCTCGGTCGCGAGATGGTGCGCCTCTTGTTCAAAAAACAAGATGCTACAGGTGTGCAATGCAAAACAGCGATCTTCGTTTGCCAAGCCGCATATTCGCTCAGATGGATTGTGCTCAGCTAAACGAGAGTCAGCGGCAAATGATTGAAACGATTCTGCCGCGGGATGCCTTTACATCGGCGCTGCCGGCGGGAGCCGGGGCGGGCACACTTCGTCCGCTGCACAAGCCATTTCGCATTACCATTCACCACGATGGACTGCCGGTACCCTGGACTAACCCGGGGCATCAAGCCACAGCGGATTATCTGGAGGGCATTCGGCAATTTCATGTGCGGCCGCCGCCGGAGGGCCGCGGCTGGGCTGATATCGGCTATCATTTTGCTGTGGACGTTGCCGGGCGCGTGTGGCAATTGCGACCGTTGGAGTGGCAGGGCGCCCATGTGAGGGGCGCCAACGAGGGCAACATCGGCATTGTGGCGCTGGGCAATTTTGACCTGACCTCTCCATCGGCACCGCAGCTAAACAGATTGGAACTATTTACCGACCTGTTGTGCCACGGATACCATATTCGCTGGAACAACGTTTATATGCATGGCGAGCTGGCCAGTAACGCAACGTCCTGCCCCGGAAAGCACCTCGCGGACCGAGTGCGGCAGTTGCGGGCTAGACCTTAATCCTGCGTGATTTTCCACCTTGCCGCTTATTTGGATGACATATGAACAGAACCGCTCCGCTTATCATCATAGTATAGTATTGTAGATTCCAATATCTATATTATGCAATTAGGCGTTTCAAGTAAAAAGAATAGCCCATCGAAGGCTGGCCTGGCGTAAGCGACGCATCCGGGATCACCTGGCCCCCAGACTCAGGAAAGATCAACCACGGCCCATGCTTCGGGCTGGTAACATCCGTTATGAGTTAGCCCATCGTGACCGTGCCATCACCTGCGGCGGTATCGCAGCAGTTCACCTGCTGGCGCAGCATGTCGGCTTGCCACAGGCCATTGACTGCAATATCCGTATACTCAAGCGTGATGTGCCCTATTTTGAGCCGGAACAAATCACGATGCGGCCCAGCTCCGAGCCGTAATGGGGCGACCGCGTAAAAAAATAATACGCAAGAACGATTGCGTTAGGGCAGGCGTGCTCGCTTGTTTAAGGTCTAGAGGCAATTAATACCCCCGAAAAGCCGATGCCGAGGTACTCTCTCCCTCTTTCTCGCGCCCCGGACAGCCGTCTGGTCTTATAAATCGTTTCGCTATATAACATTGTTAACGTAACTTTGGATCGCTGCTTATTTGGGAGATCATCATGGCTCGTTCCAAGGCCAGCCTTAAGGATATTGCCCGGCGGCTTGACCTGTCGGCCATGACCGTTTCCCGCGCCCTAAGCGGCCATGGCTCGGTATCGCCTAAAACCAAGGCCCGCATTCTCGCCGCCGCCCGAAAATTGCGCTACCGGCCCAACATGCTCATGTACGGTGTGCGTACCGGGCGCACGCGAACCATCGGCGTGATCCTGCCCACGCTGCCGACATTTTTCTCGCACCTGCTCGAAGGCCTGCACGACGAGCTTGCGGAAGCCGACTTCACCATGATGCTCTCGTGGAGCAAAGGCCACTTGGTCGGCGGACACGATAAAGATGAAGGCCGCTTCATTCATCGCCTCCTGGAGCACCGGGTGGATGGCATTATCCTGCAGCCCACACACGACAACGCGCCCCATTCCTACTTTCAGGAAATTTGGAATGAGGGCATTCCCCTCGTTGCGGTAGATCGCCGCCTGCCAAACGTCAAGGGCGATTTTGTTGGAACCGACGATCGCGCCGCCGGCCGCATGGCCGCTGATTACCTGCTTTCGCTGGGGCACCGCCGCCTGGGACATCTGGCCGGCCCCTCCGGCGTAACCACAGCCATGCTGCGGCGACAAGGGTTTGAAGAAATGGCGGCCAACCATGCATCGGTGCTGGTGGCTAAGGCGCCCCAGGCGGGCATCCAGGCGTCAAGCTTTCTAAAACCCGCTTTGGACATGCTAAGCCAATCACCACGGCCAACCGCCATATTCGCCTGGAATGACGACGCCGCGTATGGCGCATTTCAGGCAGCGATCAAGCTGGGGCTTTCCATTCCGCGCGATCTATCAATCATCGGCGTCGGCGATTTGGAGGTGAGCCTGCACACAACACCGAGGTTAAGCACAATTCAACAACACCCCAACCGCATCGGCCGCACCGCCGCCCGCATGATATTGAATCGGCTTGGCAACAAGGCCAATTCGCCGCCGCAAAGCGTTGAGGTGCCGCCGGATCTGGTGATTCGCGAAAGCACCGGTCCAGCGCCGACCTTAGCTTCATCACCACCAATCGCATCCGTCACAGGCTCCGATATCTCACCTGCAAAGATTGCCGGAGCGGGCAACTCCGGGTAGTTTTTAAGTTTTTAGACCGTGTATCTGCATTTTTTGGAGCACCAACGCCATGCCATCTTTCCGGTTCCCCGCCTGGGTAACGACGATTCAATTGCTGCTCTTGCCGTCCCTATTTCTCGTCCCCGCGACAGCTGCACCTCTGCAAGCACCCGCAACTGCGTGGAGGCAACTAAACCAACCTGAACTTCACAATGCGACGATCGTCGGCTGCCAGGCCAGTAGACCATGCCTCATTCCCATTGCCGTCACCGGCGCCAAACCCATTTCGCTTTCCATCCAAAACCTTCCACCGGGCCTGCGGTTAGATTTATCGCGCCAGATGATTGTGGGCCAGGCCTCCAGCGTCCGAACCAGTCATGTGCTGCTGACGGCCTCCAACGCCGCTGGAACGACGAGCGAAAAAATCACCTTAATCGTAGAGCGATCTCAGGGCGTTGTGGCGCTGACCCCACCCATGGGTTGGAACAGCTACGATGCTTTTGGCGACAGCGTCACCCAGGCTGAAATGCTCGCCAATGCCCGCGCTGTTGCCAGGTATCTCAAGCCTCATGGCTGGCAGTATGTGGTCGTAGATTACTGCTGGTTTGATCCCAAAGCCCATGACAACAACCCCAACGGCGACGCCGGCGAAAAACTCCCCATAGACAGATATGGCCGCCTCCTTCCGGCCGTCAATCGCTTCCCTTCGGCACGCGGCAACCTGGGGTTTGCGCCGCTGGCACACGCGATTCACGCAATGGGGCTTAAGTTTGGCATCCACATTATGCGGGGCATCCCACGCACAGCCGTCGAAGAAAATACTCCGATCGCCGGTTCGCCTTATCACGCGCGCGATGCGGCCGACATTCATGACACCTGCGGCTGGTGTCCCTTCATGTATGGCGTACGGAATAATGCCGCGGGCCAGGCATGGTATAATTCTATTTTTCGGCAGTATGCCCGCTGGGGCCTCGACTTTGTAAAAGTTGATGACTTAAGCAACCCTTACCATGAGGCCGAAATAGAGGAAATACATAAGGCCATTGCCCTTTGCGGTCGCTCCATTGTTTTCAGCACCTCGCCGGGGCCAACGCCGGTTGCCAAGGCCCGCAACATTGCCGCCAATGCCAACATGTGGCGTTGTACCGGCGATTTCTGGGACAATTGGCAGGCGCTGTACGCGGCGTTTGATTATCAGAAACTTTGGTTTGGCCACGGCGGTCCCGGTCATTGGCCTGACCTGGATATGCTGCCGCTGGGGATTCTTTCAGTAGGCAACCGATCGGTCGGCCCCATGCGAGAGACCAACTTTACGCATGCCGAGCAGCGCACGCTCCTTACGCTTTGGTGCCTCGCCCCATCGCCGCTCATGCTCGGCGGTGATTTCAGCCACGCTTCGTTGTGGGAACGCTCTTTGCTTACCAACGATGCGGTGCTTGCTATAGATCAAGATCCCGCCGGCCGACAGGCCGTCCACGCACTCAGTAACCCGCATGAGAAGATACTTTTTAAGCAGCTATCCAATGGTTCTTGGGCCTTGGGGCTTTTTAATTGCGATCCCAACTCGGCCATCGTTACCGCTTCGTGGAAATTGCTTGGACTCCAAGGGCGTTACACGGTTAAAAACCTCTGGAGCAAGACGAGCTTAGGCACCGCCGTCGGCGCTGTCAGCCGCCGAGTCGCGGCGCACGGCGCGGCGCTGCTTCTGCTGACCAAGTTGCCGTAAACCCGCCGACGATGCTTCGGCCCGGTATGACCGATTACAAAGCTGCGTACCGGCAGTAACGTTTTCCCCGGCAGTACTACGAATTATAGTCTGACGCAAAAGTATAGCCTAATGATGTAATATCTCCTTGTGCGGCCGTTGTAACGAGTTAAAGTAGGCCCAAGTTCTTGAGCGGTGGCTGGTAAAAAGCCTTCTCCAGCAAGCCAAGAATCTTATGAACCGTAGGATCTCCCAAAGCCTGTGGCGTAAGCGAAAGCCCGCCACGGGTTTTTTTATTGCGCTATAATGCCCCCACCAGCCTATTGCCCGAACTGCCCCGGCTGGCTGTGGTCTTATAATCGCCATGTTTTCGCAATATTTTATTCACGGAAGTGATGCCTGGGCATGCATACCACCGATAAATCATTGTGACGGGGCTGAAAACGCCGTTATCAGCCGTATTGAACGAAGAATCTCGATGAAAAGATTTGGATATTCACGCCTGTGGTTGCATAATATGGTGCAGTGCAAGGCTGACTTGCAGGGGTCATCGCCCAGCAAGCGCCTTTCAGGGAGTACATGTCATAGGTTTTGGGCAGCAAGGCCGATAAACTCTAGTTGTGGCCGCCAGCTTGTTGGCTTAAATGTGGAGCAGTACGGATTATGAATCCGGAAACGCCAGAGCCGGAATCGCAGGACGTCGTGGAGCAAGGATCTCCCGAAATCTGCATTTCCGTAATTATCGAGAATTTCGATGATGACCCTGAGTGCCTCGCCGAGGCACTCGGCATCCGCCCATTTAAGCTATGGCGGAAAGGCGATCTCTGCCATCCCAAGCTCCTGCAAAGGCGAAAATCAAATGGCCTGGAAGTTTACTTTGAAATCACCAACGAGCCGCGTCCCGTCATGGACGACGTGCTGCAACTCGCCATCTCCCCATTTTTAGAACGTCTTGACGTCTTTGATAATCTACCCCGACATTCGCAGGTTCGCATCAGCGGCGCGGTCTTTGAGCCGGAACAGCGCACCGCCTTCCGTATATCACCGGCAACCATGTGCACCCTCGCCCGCATGAGAGCAAGCTTCAACATGGACATTTATCGCAGTTCAGATGCCACGCACGTTTAACACAGCAACCTATTTGCGTCAGTTCTCATGACGCGACTCAATTCACCATCCGCCTTAGGCCAGCACACCGAGACTTTACCGGCCCGCGCGCCGCCGAAACTCGCCCGGCGTTACGCCATACCGCTGCTTAAACACCCGTATGAAATATTCCGAATAGGCCAGGCCGACGCTCTCGGCAATGCGCTGCAGCGGCAGCCCCGTGCCCAGCAGCAGTTCGCGTGCCCGTTCCATTGCCGCACGCGCTATTTCATCGCGAGGAGACCGCTTTATATGCTCGGCAAAACGTCGCTCGAGGGTGCTGCGCGAGGTCGTCAGCCCGCTGTCCGCCAAATGGTCCAAAATATGCTCAACGCTTATATGCCTGCCGCGGCTGCGGCGAATAAATGCCAGTGCCTCGGCCACCAGCCGATCGTCCACGGCCAGCATATCGGTCGAAAGCCGCGTGACAATGCCCGTCGGCGCAATGTAAAGCGACCTCGCTGCCCGGTTACCGCCATGCATCATTCGCGACAGCAGCGCTGCAGCGCGGTAACCAATGCCGTCGCAGTCAGGCTGCACGCTTGAAAGCGGCGGACTCGATAGCTCGCACAACACATCATCATTGTCCACTCCCACCACCGCAACGCTTTCCGGTGCGCGTAAAGCCTCGCGCAGGCACGCATCGAGCACCATGCGCCCGCAAATATCGTTGCACGCCATAATGCCCACCGGCGTTGGCAATCGCTTAAGCCAGCGGCGAATCTTATTTTCGCCGGCAATGGCCGCGGCTTCAATTCGCTGCGTATCAGCCCGGCGAAGCGGCGCTATCGTGTTAAAAACCTCCACGGCGTACCCAGCCGCCGATATCCGCCGACAAAACGCCTCCTGCCTCCGACGCGAGTAGTCCGCCCCGCCAAAACCGCAAAACGCCAGGTTGCGCAGGCCCCTGTCCAGCAGATGCTCGGCCGCCATGACCGCAATGGCCCCATCGTCGCTTAACACCCGCGGAATGCCCTTGCACTCCAGCACACCCCGAACATCCACAACGGGCAGCCGCAGGCGGCGAAGCTGCTCCAAGAGCTGCGGACTTTCCACACGGGCAATCACTCCATCGCAAGCCTGATGCGTAAGCCACGCGGGCGCGGCATCCGAAAGCGAACGTTCCTGATGCAGCACATTCCACCGGGCCGTCTCGCGCACATAGCGGGCAATGCCGCGCAAAAGCCCGCGCCCATACGCGCGTGATGATTCAATAAGAAGCGCCACTGTCGGACGCCGGCCGATATGCCGCTTGCCGCGTTGTGCCATGCGCCAAAACCCTCTGCCAAGCGCAATTACGTCGCTTTTGACGCCGGGCCCAGCACCTGCGCTGTGCGTGCCGGAATGTATATCTGAACGCTTTGATTGCGCCCATACAACGGCACATCCTGCACCGGATACACCGCCCCGTCCTGCACCCGACCCTGACCTTCAAACTCCGGTCGGTCGGTATCAAGCACAACGCGGTAGTCGCACCGGTCGGGCACTGGAATGCGCAACCCAAAAAACGACTCATTGGGATGAAAATTAAACACAAATACCAGCGGCCCACGCCGGTATGCAAGTTGCCTGGTGTCTTCATGAACCATCAACTGTTCAATAAACGAGTCCGCAAGCAGGCTGTATTTATCGTCAAGCATTTGCATGGCGCGGTCAAAATTATTAAGCCCGCGATAGCGCAGGTCGTCCCGGTCTACCATAGACCACAACCGCCGCGCATAGTGATGCGAGTAATTATTGCCGGGCCGCGGGAAATCAACCCACTCCGGATGGCCGAATTCATTGCCGATGAAGTTAAGGTAGCCTTCACCCGCGAGGCTGAAGGTAATGAGCCTTATCAATTTGTGCAGCGCCAGCCCCCGGTCTACGATGACGCTTTGTGTGAACTTGCTCATATTCCAATACATGTCTTTATCCATCAACCAGAAGGCAATCGTTTTATCGCCTACCAAAGCCTGGTCGTGGCTCTCGGCATAACCAATATGCTTTTCGTTTTGTCGGCGGTTAAGCAGCGTGCCGTATAGCTCGCCAAGCTTCCAGTCTTCATCGCGCTGTTCTTTGAGTAATTTTATCCAGTAGTCGGGCACACCCATCGCCAAACGATAATCGAACCCCAACCCTCCCTCGGCCACCGGCCGCGCCATCCCCGGCATTCCCGAAACGTCCTCCGCGATGGTAATGCCATCAGCCCGAATCGTATGTACCAACTCGTTGGCGAGCCGCAAATACGCCACGGCGTCTTCGTCAACATTGGGGCCAAAATAGCTGTCGTAGCTGGTAAACTTGGCCCCAAGTCCATGGTCGAGGTACAGCATGCTCGTCACGCCGTCAAAACGGAACCCGTCAAACCGGAACTCTTCCATCCAGTAGCGCAAGTTGCTCAGCAGCAGCCGCTGCACTTCATACACGCTGTAGTCGTAGCACATAGAATCCCATGCCACGTGCTGCCCGCGCGCCCCGGCATGAAAGTACTGATAGTCCGTTCCATCAAAACGGTTTAACCCCTCGTTGAGGTTCTTTATCGCGTGGCTGTGCACCACATCGAGCAACACGCTTATGCCCATGCCATGCGCCGCATCAATCAGGCCTTTGAGTTCTTCCGGCGTGCCGAAGCGCGAACTCGGCGCAAATAAATTGCTCACATGGTAGCCAAACGAGCCATAAAACGGATGCTCCATAATGGCCATCAACTGTATGGCGTTGTAACGCAGATCATGGATTCTCGGCAAAATATGCCGCGTAAACTCCGCATACGTGCCTACCCGCGCCTCTTCCAATGCCATGCCGACATGTGCTTCGTATATGCGCAGCCCGCCGGGCCGGCGTCGCGCATCGGGCGACGCATGCAAAAACTCAAACGAATGTTCCGGGTGCCAATACTGCCCCACAAAATCATGCGTGGCCGCATCCTGCACCACCCGCCTTATATACGCGGGTATGCGGTCCATCGCACCGGCAGCGCTTTGCACCCGAACCTTAACGCGGCTCTCGTGGCGCAACCGATCACCATAACGCGCATCAGGCAAAAACACGCTCCACACGCCATACTCATCTCGCGTAAGCGGGTTGGCCGTGCAATCCCATCCGTTAAAGTCACCCAACAGCCCCAGCGCAGTGGCCCCCGGCGCCCACTCCCTATACCACACCCCTTTTTGCCCGTCTAATTCACCACGATTAAAACCAAAATAGGTATGGCCCTGACTTATCGGCCCAAGTAAACCACCCGATTTCAAAATGCTGTCTTTAATTTTCATGTAATGCTGCCAGCGATGCCGCAACGCGTCAGCATGCGGCGCCAGCCATGGGTCTTGCTCAACAAGGCCCGTGCCATCCGCCAGTTTTTTAGACTTAGCCATCAGGTCCTTTCGCTGAAAGTTTAACCGTTCCCCCGCGCCGGCACCCGGCCACCGCCCTTGACAAGGCTTTAAGACATGCCGAATTGTAACACACCGCCCCCGACGGCGCTACAAGCGCGCGGTTTACCTTGTCGCTTCCCTTTTAGGTCGCAACGTGGCCACAAGCCCGTCGCGCCGCTTTTTAGCTTCGGCAAATAACTGCTGCAGCTCTTCTACGTCCCCACGCCGCACCACGCGTCTATATTGTTCAAGCAGCGCAATCAGCAACCCCAGCGACGCATTAATCGCCGACCCATTGGTTTTAAAAATATCCGCCCACATTGTTGGATCACCTGATGCAATCCGCGTGGTGTCAACAAAGCCCCCCGCAATTGCCGCATCAGCGCCCGGCACGCTGCAGCTAAGTTGCACCAGGGCAGCGGCCGCCGCATGCGGTACATGGCTGATCGTCGCGACAATCTCATCATGTTGCCGGGGCGCAACGCCCAGTGTGCGCATACCCACGGCCTGCCACAATGCCTGCACCCGACGCACCGCCTTTGGGCTTATTCCTTGCGGCGGCGCACAGACCAAACACACGGCGTCCTGGTACAAATCGGCCCGCGCAAACTCCGGCCCGCGCCGTTCGGAGCCGGCCATCGGATGCGAGCCGACAAACGCTCCCGCCGGCAACAGCTCGGCTGCCCATTGCATAACCTGCTCTTTGGTCGAGCCGACGTCCGTTACAATGGCGCCGGGCTTTATGTATCGGGCTAATTCCCGCATCAAGCCCGTAAATGCCCCTATGTTGCTCGCCAGCACGATAAGGTCACATTCGCTTACTGCAGCCATGTCGGTTGAGGCCGTGTCAATCGCGCCCATCTTCAGGGCTGTTTTCAGCGATGAACTACCTGGGCGGCCAACACCAACCACCGTGCTGGCCAAGCGGCGCTTTTTCAAAGCCAAACCGAGCGACGCCCCCAGCAGCCCAACGCCTATAATC
>JAJXZA010000027.1 GCA_021780285.1 Planctomycetota bacterium | reverse complement strand
CGATGTACGTTGGTAAGCATCCTTTGCGTCCATAATCGTGCCTCCTTGCAGTGTTTGTTTTTGTTTCTACTCACTGCATCGGAGGCTTTACGCGCTTTACTTGAAATTACCGAAACTCCAAATAAGTTACTGTTTGGATTTTCATTGATACTGCACGTAACGGCATAAGCGCGCCACAGGGTACCGCGACACAATGGTTTGGCCCAAGGGCTGTACCCCCCTGCCGCTGGCAGCCGCGGGCACAATCGTTTATCGTTAATTTATGGCACAACCGCCCCACAACGAACGTTCCGAGAGCCAACTGCTCGCCGATGCACGCCAAATCGTGCTTTCCGAGGCTGCAGCACTGAATCAAGTCGCCGATCGGCTGGATGGCACCATTCCCGCCGCTATCAGCTTAATTTACCGCCAAACCACACATCAGGCGGGCGGAGCATTGGTGGTTTCAGGCTTGGGAAAGTCGGGACTCGCCGGCCAACGGATCAGCGCCAGCTTTGCGAGCACCGGCACCCCTTCGCACTTTGTACATCCAGTAGAAGCCCTGCATGGCGATTTGGGGCGCATTCGCCGGCAGGATATCGCCATGCTGCTTTCCTACGGCGGCGAAACCGAGGAACTCATCAGGCTCTTGGATCATCTCAAGCGCTTTTCAACCCCCACCATCGCGATTACCGCCAAAAACACCAGCACGCTGGGCCGCCTGGCCGACCTGTGTATTTGCCTGGGCGCATTGGAAGAGGCCTGCCCGTTGCGCTTGGCCCCCACCACCAGCATCACCTGCTTAGGGGCGGTGGCCGATGCATTGGTTCTGGGCGTCATGAGCCTGCGCAAGTTTTCGGCGGAGGACTTTGCGGCGTTTCATCCCGGCGGATCGCTGGGGCGAAAATTGCTTAAGGTAAAAGACGCCATGAGTTTTAAGGTCGGCGACAACCTGCAGGTGCTGCCGACAACTCTTACGCTCCGCGAAGCGCTCAGCCGCAGTACCGTCAGCACACGACGCGCTGGAGCCATGCTGCTGGTTGACGATGATGGCACGCTGGCGGGCATTTTTACCGATGGCGACCTGCGGCGCAAGCTTGCTGAACATGCCGATTTACTCGATATGCCCATGGCAGCCGTCATGACTCCCCACCCCAAACGCATCAGCGCCGAAAGCCTCGCCAGCGAGGCCATGGCGCTTTTTAACCGGTACCGCATTGACGAATTGCCCGTGGTCAACGAGCATAATCATCCCATCGGCCTGATTGACGTACAGGATGTGATGGCCCTGCGCGCTTTGGAATAACGCCGGCTGGCGCGGGCGGCTTTGTTAAAACCCCAACTGGCGGGGCATTTTATTTGGAGACTTATATGGTTGGCGATATTCAGCTGCTTGTTCTGGACGTGGACGGTGTGTTAACCGATGGAGGCATCATACGCGATGATGCCGGCCAGCAGATTAAGCGCTTTCATGTACGCGACGGTTCAGGCGCGGTTATCTGGCGAAGGCTTAACCGGCACCTGGCCATTATCACCGGCAAAGAAAGCCAGGTGGTGCAATACCGCGCAGAAGAACTTGGCATTACGCACGTGTACCAAAACGTAAACAACAAGCTCGAAATTTATACCGACCTGCTGCAGCAGCTTGGCCTTAAGGATGAAAACGCCGCCTATATTGGCGACGACCTGCCTGATCTGCCGGTGATGCGCCGCTGCGGCTGCCCCATTGCCGTGGCCGATGCCGTGGAAGAGGTCAAAGCCGCCGCGCGGTACGTCACCAAGTATCCGGGAGGCTACGGGGCGGTTCGCGACGCGATCGAATGGCTGCTTAAAGAAATGAACCTCTGGAATCAGGTGCTCGCACGCTATCAATAAACGAATGGTAACGGCCGGGCGCACCGCCCTGTAGGCCGCCGCTGGGGTTCAACGCTCGCATGAAAAGAAAACTGCTTTTATATCTGGCTTCGCTGGCTGTGGCGCTGGTCGTCTTTTTCTGGATGATCAGCGCGTGGCATATCAGCTCGTTTTTTATCACGACGGGCAAGCCCACGCACGTTGCTCCGGTGGAATCGGGTACGGGTGTACAGAACCTGGTGGTGGAGGTTCGAAACCCGCAGGGCGTACTCGAGTATGTGCTTGAAGCGCGTCAGGCGACGCCGCAGGGCAACGGCCGCTATCTCATCCAAAAGCCGCAGATGCGTTTTTATACCGCTCACGGTCAGATGATCCGCATAACCAGCGACACCGGTGACATCACGGTAGATCAACTCGGCAACTCACTCACCGGCCAGGTGTACCCGCGCAAGGGCACGCTGTCGGGCCATGCTGAAATGACCTTGGGGCCGCTGAACTCATTTGTGCCCGGCCAAACGCGGCGTCTGGCCGGCCAAACCCAGATGACGCTCGCCGCTCCCATACAATTTAATTATCAGCAGGGGCTTTTAACCAGCAGCGGAGCTGTACATGTGCGACAGGATCGGGCAAGCTTTGACGGCAGCGGGCTTACCGTTGAGGTGGACTCTAAAAAGCGAATGCTCGATTATGTACGCATAGACCGCGGAGATGACCTGATTATTCGTGACGTCGGCGGCAAGCGGCTGGGAGCGGGTTCAAGCCCGGTTGCAGCCACCACGCAAAGCAGCACCGCCGGCACGGCCACCGCGCCGTCCACAGCTCCAAAGGCGCCGCCGTCACTTATTTACCGATTGGCTTTTGATGATCATGTACGGGCCATCCTGCGGCATAACCGGCTGCAATCACACCAAATGATTCTCTATTTTCAGGACATCAACAACGGGTCGCCATCCGCGGCAACCGCAAGCGGCCCGCCGGCCAGCGGCGCCACAGCCCCCGGAGCTTCGGCCACCAAACCTGCAACTACCCAACCGGCCTCCACCACTTCAGATTTAGATAACCTGGTGGTGCATTGGCGCGGCCCGATGATTATGCGGCGCGTCAGCGCTGCGGTGGCGCAACTTGCCGGCCCCAAGGATGTGCACTTTGTGGCACTCGGACGCACAGGCCGGGAGGTGGCGCTCTCCGACGGGGCCGGGCGATCCGCCACCGCCGACGAACTTGGCTACCACACCTTAACCCAGGTGGTAACACTTAACGCGACGGCTCTTGAGCCGGTACGATTGGCCGATAAATCACTGGGGGCGCTTAACTGCCGCGAGGTGCGATTTAATTTACATTCCAACCGTGCCTGGTTTGCCGGGCCGGGAAGCGTGCGATTTGTGGGTAAAGCGGCGACTGCAAAGGGCAGGTCTCACGTAGCAACCGCCTGGCAGGCAGCTTGGGACAAGACCATGACGCTGCTGTTGGCCCGCGAGCCAGACCTGAAAACTCCCGGCAAAACCACGCTGGCCATTCGGCATATTACGCTTATTGGCAATGCCGCCGTCAGTGGGCAGGGGTTGAATCTGAACGCCCAGAAGCTTGCGGCACAACTGGTATTTACCCGCGATCCGCGTCAGCCCGAGGCACTTTCTCATCTGCTGGCCACAGGCGATGTACATG
>JAJXZA010000259.1:300-13855 GCA_021780285.1 Planctomycetota bacterium | reverse complement strand
CCAATCGGGCCATCATCGGTACAAAGCTGCGCAGCACGCTCGCCAACAGGAAGATTCCGATGAACCAGGGAATATGCCGCAGGCGCCGGGCTTGGCGCGGCTCGCCGGCCTCCTGCGTGTCTTGCTTTGCAGAGTGCTGCACGCCTTTGCTTCGCCCAGCCCACCAGGCAAACCCCAGCGATACGGGAATAATCCACAAAGCCCGCGACAATTTAACCGCCACCGCAGTGGTTAAGGCGTGCGGGCCATAACCGGCCGCCGATGCCACCACCGACGAAATATCGTGGATGGCAATGCCCGCCCACACCCCAAATTGCTGCTGCGTTAAGCCGAGTGCGTGCCCCACCGGGGCAAAAAGGAGCAGTGCCACCGCATTAAGAATAAATACCGTTCCCATGGCGACAGCCATAGGCTCTTCCTCGGCATCAATGACGGTGGCCGCTGCGGCGATAGCCGAGCCACCGCAAATCGCCGTGCCAGCCGAGATCAGCGCCGATGCCTTTGCGTCAATGCCAAGTTTGCGGCCGAGCCAATACCCCAGCAGGAGTGTGCAGCCAATGCTTGCTGCCGCAAACACCGCACCACTCATGCCGGCTTCCAGCACCGTGTGCAAATTCATGGTAAAGCCCAACAGCACCACACACACCTGCAGAAGCGTTTTGGCGGCTTTGTGTCCGAAGGCGGCCCATGGATTGCCAACCGACAGGGCCAAGAGCGCGCCCAGGCCCAGCGCCAACGCCGGCGACGCCCATGGCGTAAGCACAAGAGCCAACGCCAACAAATAAAGGGCTGGCCTCAGCCAAACAATACGGTCGGCCGCCCCAGCACCCAGTAAATCAAGTGAGGCGTCCGGCACAGGCAGAGCCTCAACCGCAACATCGTCAATCTCCATCGCCGGGGGCAACTCATCTTTCATGGCGTTCTCCGTTAAACACACCAGCCACCCAACTCTTGGCAGCCAGGCTCGCCACGATACGCAAGCCAGATATATAATGCAAAGACATTAAATTTATGTTATATATTAGATATTCTTATATAAGGAACAGGCTATGAGCTACCAGCATTTAACGCAGCAATTTAATCGCAATCATCTGCATCTTTTTCGGGCCGTGGCCGAAGCAGGCAGTTTCAGCCGTGCCGCGGAACATTTACTCATCAGTCAGCCGGCGGTATCGCAGCAGGTTGCCGAGCTGGAAAAGCATGTGGGCATACCCCTGCTCGACCGCCTGCCGCGAGGCGTACAGGTAACACCCGCCGGGGCAGAACTGCTTGCGTACGCCCAGCGCATTGCGGCTTTGGAAACCGCTGCCTTCAAGGCTATGCAGGATGCCTCGGCACTAAAACGGGGCCGCCTCGCCGTTGGCGCCAGCACAACCATTGGAGTTTATTTGTTGCCGAAGTTACTGGCGCAGTTTCGCAGCCGGCACCCCAACATCACACCGTATGTTCAAATAGACAACACCACTATCATTCAACAGTCGTTGCTGGATGGTTCGCTGCATCTGGCCCTTACCGAAGGCTTTGCGGAGCACGAGCTGCTGCAGGTCCGAACTTTCTACAACGATGAGCTGGCGCCGATTGTTCCCATGGAACATTCGTTCGCCCGACGCGAGTCTATTACGCTGGCGGAAATGGCCAAGCAACCGCTGATTTTGCGTGAGCGAGGCTCCGGTACACGCGCGGTTGTGGAGCGTGCGGCGGCCAAGCGAAACATCACTCTGACGCCCCTGCTCGAAATATCACAGACACAGGCAATTAAAAACCTCGTCGCCGCTGGAGTTGGATGCGCCATTGTCTCGAAGCTGGCACTTTCCGACGAACCGCCTCGCCGTTTGGCGCTGTTAAAGTTTTCAGATGCGAACCTCCAGCGTCCTTTACATTTACTGACGGTAAACAACCGCACCCCCGGACAACCTGCGGAAGCATTTATTAAAATGCTGCATTAGCCTTCGTATGCTCAGCCACCGACGCCGCCGTATCACGGCCGAGGGGCGCCGTGCCATCATCAGCACAAAAACCGTCATTTCACGACTGACATAAAATCTATCGCTGGATTTATAGGCGGGTTGCAAATACCATCAAGTGCGTAATATTGAAACTTGGCATACCGTACGGAGTGTACATGCAAACTAAAACCATCGGTAAAAGTGACTTGAACTGTTCCCGCCTGGCTTATGGAGCGTGGCGCAATCCGGGTGTTAAAACGCCGGCCGATCTGACCGCTGAAAAGAAAGAAATCGGCAAGCGGGCCTTTTTGGCGGCTTTCGAGGCCGGCTACACGCTTTTTGACCATGCCGACATTTATGGCCGCACCATGGGCGAGTCGCTTTTTGGCGAGCTGCTGCGAGAACATCCCCGCACCCGGCGCGAGATTGTTATTGCGACCAAGTGTGGCATCCGGCTGGCGGGCGACCCAACACCGGAAGCACAACACCGATACGATTTTTCGCGGGAGCACATACTCTGGTCCTGCGACCAGTCGCTTAGACGCCTTGGCATTGAAACCATTGATCTTTATCAACTGCATCGGCCCGATGTATTAATGGACCCGTGTGAAGTTGCCGAAGCCTTTGACACGCTCCACCGGCAGGGCAAGGTTCGCTATTTTGGCGTCTCTAACTTTTTGCCATCCACCGTGGCCATGCTGCAGAGCGCTCTGTCAGCGCCGATTGTGGGGCAGCAGGTTGAAATTCATCTGGGCCGATTGGATTGCTTTTTTGATGGCACACTGGATCAATGCCTGCAGTTGAACATAACGCCGCTGGCATGGAGCCCGCTAGGCGGCGGAATACTCGGCGACGGCGGCCGTGTGCCGGAAGCCCATCCCAACCGTAGCGTTCTCGAAAACCTGCAGACAACCATGGACTCAATGGCCAAGTCGCTTGGCACTTCACGTACTGCTCTGGCCCTGGCATGGCTTCTTAAACACCCGGCAGGCATTATCCCAATCGTCGGATCGCTCAATCCGGCGCACATTCAAGAAGCAGCTCGGGCCGACACCCTGGAACTTTCACGCGAGCAATGGTACGACCTGCTGATTGCCGCCCGCGGAAAACGTCTTCCATAAGGGCCAAAACCAGACATGTTCTATAAAAGCTTCAGCGGCGGATGGTGTTGTTTCATACGCGACTGCAAATCCGTACGGCGGCAAACAGTATGCCTCTGATGGCCGCATAGGTTTTAACTTTGGCAGCCAGCAGTTATTTCGCCTGCGTTGCCGCGGGCTTTGCGGTCGTTTTAACCACCGGCTTGGGCACTAGAACCAGAGCCTTTTTCGCCGCATCCACCAGCGATTGATGCGGCTCGAACGTCCACATAGGCGCACCGGTGCCGGCGCACACGCTATGCCATGTGTCTACCCCATTGGTGGTGGCCTTCCAAAGCGATAATGTCAGATGTTTAACGACCGCAACAACCGGTCCCGCCACCGCCGGAAGTTTGATGCCGGCCACGGTCTTTTTGGCCGTCGGCCCGGCATTTAATTCATAAGAGACCGTTATCACCATAGCCCCCTTGGCAACCTCACCCGTGGCGGCGAGCCATTTCTTAGCCCGCAGGGTCACTACGTCGGTCGCCAGAGCGGTTAGAGCCGCTGCGTTGGCCCGCGCGGTTACCGCGACGAGTTTGCCGGCACGCAAAATTGCCGCCGTCTTTTGCTTGGCGGACGCCACCGTAATGGCGGTGGGCTTTGCACCGGTAAGCTTGGTTACTTGCTTGCTTCGGAGCGTAAGGAGCGTCGGAAACAGCGGGTCTACCGTCGCCGCGCTGAGCGTGCACAAACCCGGGTTGGCACTGCTGTAGCAGAATAACGATTTTTTTGTCAGATCGCTGAATCGCCCAAACGACAGACCAATCGGCTCGGGCTTGGCCTTGGCTTTTGCGGTCGCAGGTTGTGGCACAAGCTCTATGTAGCGCTCCGGCGGCTTAATGCCGGCGAGTTTTAAATCAGCGCTGCCCCCAACAAATCGGTCGGCCTGCAAAGCGGTAAGACTGCTCACCAAATTTGAGACATTACCCTGATTGGCTGCCACGGCCACCGGTGCGGTGAGCTTCCAGATGTTCTTTCGCTGCACCAATACAATCTCACCGCTGCCGCCATGGAGCGTAATACGGCTGAAGTTGCTTTCATCAGGCGATAGCAAGTCTTTGCTGCGCAGGGCATTGATCGAGCCGGCGAGGCTATCGTACCAGCTTCCGCCAACCGCATAGGCGTAGCCGGCGTCCGCAGGCTGCACATACAGACGCCCATTAGCACTATGGCGACCAATAAGCAGTGTCTGCTTGTGTCCGGCGGCGTCTACAAGCTGCAGCGTGGCTCGGGCCGGGCTTAGGCCCAGTCCTGCCGCTGAATGAGCTCCCTGCGGCTGCAGCTTTACGCGGTATGCGTATTTGAGGCTTACCAAAGATTCCACCGCCGCCCCGACGGTGGTATTGCTGGCCCACGCCGATATGGGCGATGTAAATGTCCAGCGACCTTTGCGGTTCACAAGCGAGCGTGGCGGCATACCGGACTTTTGAAGCGTAAGCTGCGTGATGCCCTTGAGAGGTGAAGCAAATACCTGTTGGGTCGCGACAGCCGCCTTCTTATGCAGCGGTTGATGCGATACATAAATCAACACGCTTCCCAACACAATCAAAATGAGCAATGCCACCAAAGTCAGTCGAATGTTCATACCCAATGATTCCTGATTATTGCCTTGTCACCAACCTGCCGCCCAATGGGCGCCTTCAATGCGGCCACCCATGCCCGCAGTGCAAACCACTACACGCGCCGCCGCACCAAAAACACCGCGATACCCGCCAGCACCACGAGTACGGCCGGCCCTAAAAAGCTGATCAAACGAACGGTGGTCTCCTCGGTGGAACTCATGGCCGCTATGCGCAATGCCACGGTAGCCCGCGGACTTACTCCAATAAACTGCGACTCATGCGCCAGCCAATACATGCTGTTCATAAACAACTGTGCATTTCCGGGGTACTGCTCCACCGGCGTAAGTTGGCCATACACATCAGCCAGCCGATAACTGAAGCTGTCGTCAGACACCATCAGTCCGCCGCCAAACACCACCAGCCGCGATGTTGGCGTGCTGACGCTTACGCCCATGGGTACGGGAGGAGCAAGGTCTTCGCCGGGCTTGAATTGCGTAGAGCTGCCATTGCCAGGCCCGACGGCCCACACATCTTCGCTAACCGGACTTTGAAGAATAACTTTGACCACCGGCTTATTTAACAAAGCAGCCTTGGCCTCGGCAGCCGATGTAGGCTTACCCGGCTGTGTGGCCGCGGTATTGGGCAATGAAAAGTTTTTGATCGGTTCCACTACGGTCGGCCCCAGCAAAAACACGCCCGGCGCCGGTTCAACACCCATCAGACGCGTCGCCAACGATCCCAGCGGACCGGTAATCGGCCCTGGCGGGTAGCGGGTGACAACTGTTTCTGGGGCGAGCACATACTTCTGGTGCCCACCCTGCTGCTCGGCAAATCGCAGCACCACCGTGTAGAGCGGCCGAAGGCGCACGCCATACTGTGCCAGCAGCCCCTTGTACGGCAATTCACCGCCGGTAAGCTGCATAATCTGTTCCGGCATGGAACCCAGCAGAAACAGCGCGGAACCTCCTTCTTTAAGGTGCTTGGCAACATCGCGCTGGAGCATATTAAGCTGCATGGCCGCCATGAACTGCTGCTGGCCCATCGGCGGCAGGCCGATCACAACCCATATCACGCCCTTGCCCATTGCGGGCGGCGTGGGTGAGGCATTGGGATTTTGCTGACTAGGCTCGCCCGGCGACCATTGATAAAACTTGAAATTGCCGCGACGAAGGTCGCTCGCGATACGGGCAAAGCTCAGTCCCGACTGCGGGTTGGTTAAATCGCCCGGATATGTGCTTACAAAAACTACCTTGGTTTTTTGCGGGTGAACCATCGCAAGCAGAGCCGCATTAACCGCCTGCTCGCCCTGGAATATCCGCCGGCTGCCGCTGCCACCCGGATTCGCCCGGAATAACTGATAGTCGGGAATGCTCTTAACGCTATGCGGCCCGATGATTACCACGGAGTCCGGCGATAACTGATGCAGCACATCAGCCCCTTTGAGCGGCTTAAGATTCACGAGTTTTTTGTTGTATGCCTTTATCGCCACCACCTGCTTTTTATATGCTGCCTGTCGCGACTGCAAATACTTTCCCAGGATGCTCCCCGCCTTCTTCACCGTGGCGGGATCAGTCAAGTATTGCAAATTTTCTTCAATGCTCTGCAGGTTGGTTTGCATGTCGGCAATGAGCGTAGGCCAATGCGGCAGCATGCGCGTTAAGCCATGGCGCACGTCGCGAGCCAATTGAGCGCTGGCCTGCGGAAATGCACCCTGCGCAAAGGCGCTTTGTACCTGCACAATCTGTTGCTGCTCGGCATTGCTCACTCCGGCCTGCGCGGCCAGCAAGCCAATATGCGTCGCTTCCCGCTTAAAGAAAGCATTTAACGCCGCACCAAGGGGCTTATATTCCCGCGCTGTCGCACGATAGGGCTTGAACTGATCGGCAAAACGAGCCTTTATTGTGCGATCAAGTTCGCGGCGGCTATGAGGCTGGTAGATACGCAGAGCCGACGACAAACGCGTATATTCCCGCAGCAGCCGCTCCACCCGATCGCCAGATGCCTGCTCAGAAGCGGTCTCTCCACCGCCGGAAAGATACATGTTGACCAACTGATATTTTTTACCGCTGGCCGCAATTAATTTGACCAGAGAATGCGTTTTTGGCGAGAGCGAGTAAATCTGACCGGTTGTAAAGTCCTGCCGGTGGTTAAACCGAAACCCCAGGTAATCAAGGCCCGCGACCAGGCCGATCAAAATGACGATTAAAATCGCCGTGTTGGCGCCATAGATCCAGCGACGAGCGCCTACGGCATTGGCGTTACGATCGGCATCTTGAGCCTGACCGGCCAACGGTGTCTGCCGGCCTGAATCGGTTGATTTTGTTTCATCGGGCATATTCAAAAACTCCACGAATAACGGGTTGTCTGTATACGCGACGGCAATTGCACGCTCTTATCAGAGCGTTACCGCCAACGCCGGCTCTCCATGACCACATATGTGAGCGCCAAAAACAGAAAAGACCCCGTTAAAAAGTAAACGACATCGCGCGTATCCACCACGCCGCGGGCAAAGCCTGTGGTATGCGGTTCAATCGCAATGTACCCCAACACATTAAGCACGCCCTGTAAAAAGTGCCACGACGGCTTGACATAGGGCCGCAACAAAAATGACAGCACCGTCGCCAGCCAATCGAGCACCAGCAGCGTAATGCAACTGCTCATCGCGGCCACCACCTGATGCTGCGACAATGCCGAAAAAAACAGCCCCACTGATACCATCAGCATGCCCATGAGCACCAGGCCCACATAGCCCGTAAAAATCGGCGGAAAATCGGGGCGGCCAAACGCCAGCAATATCAGGACAAACACCACGCTGGAAAGGACAAGGATTGTGCAGAAGCCCAAAGCTCCCAAAAACTTGCCGAATATCAATTCCACTTCCGTCAGTGGACTGGTGCGCAATACCTCGATGCGCCCGGAGCGATATTCTTCGGAGAACAGCGCCATGGTTATAAACGGTACCAGAAAGACCATAATCAAATGGTTCATCGCGATCATGGGGCCGGGGTCGGCGAGGCTGCCGGGCCGCAGTATCTGCAGCGAAAACAGCAGCCCCACAAACAGCAGATAGATGGTCAACACAATGTAACCCAGCGGTGCGTAGAATAGCGCCTTGATTTCGCGCCCCGCTATAGCCAATGTTCGCAACATATTTTATTGACTCCGCCAAAAACTAAGTCTGATTAATGCCTGTTTCGCCGCGCCGGCAACCACCGGGCCGACGATGCTGCGCAATATGCAGCGTCGCGCTAAGCCGCTTCGCGACCGCCATCGGAGCGCTCGCCGCTGCGACCGGGGTCGGTAATCTGCACAAAAAATTCTTCTAGCGACATGCCGGCCGTTCGCATTTCCCGCAAGGCCCATCCACGTCCTACCACGGTAGCGGCAATTTGCTCGCGCAGGGCAGGCTCAACCTTGCCGGTGATTTCAAAACTCGTCACCGGCCCGCCTCCGAGTATTTTGGCATCCTGCACGCCGGGCAAAGACGCGATGGCGCTCTTCACCTGATCGGCCGGGCCGCGCACCTCCACGAGCAGCCGCGCGCCGCCGCCAAGCTGCGCCCCTTGCTGCTTCAACTCATCGGGGGTGCCCTGAGCTAATATGCGGCCGCGACCAATAATGATTACCCGCTGGCAAATCAATTCCACCTCTGAAAGAATGTGCGTGGACAGCAGCACGGTATGTTGGCCGGCAAGCTCGGCAATCAGCCGCCGAGCTTCACGAATTTGAGAGGGATCCAGCCCAACTGTAGGCTCGTCCAGCACCAGCACCGGAGGATTGTGCAACAGGGCATCGGCAATACCCAACCGCTGCCGGTAGCCCTTGGATAAATTGCCCACCAGCCACCGCAGCCGGTCACCGAGCCAGCAGCGTTCCGCGACCTCACCAATGCGTTGCCGACGCTGAGCCCTCGGCATACCCCGCAATTTACCCCGATAATCTAAATATTCGCCGACGCGCATCTCGTGATATAGAGGTGTGCTTTCGGGCAAATACCCGATATTCTCCCGCACCTGCAGCGACTGGCTGAAAACATCGTAACCCGCCACCGATGCCCGGCCGCTCGTGGGTGGCATATAGCAGGTAAGCATGCGGATGGTGGTGGTTTTACCGGCTCCATTCGGCCCTAAAAATCCCACGACTGAACCTTTAGGAACCTCAAAACTTATGTGGTCTACCGCACGAAAACGGCCATAGTCTTTGGTAATTTGGTCAACGACGATTTCCGCCGGTTTTTGCATATATTTTCCGCCTCTTTTTAGCCTCGCCACGGCAAACACGCCGGGCATGAATATCCAAGTCCCCATACTGGCTTTGAGCTTGGGCCATTATGCCCCCGCCCGCAACCCACTCCCGCCAACCTGCCGCCCCTCACTACACCCAGACCAATCTCTCTAATGGTGTTTTTACGAATTGTCAACGGTTTGGTTTGAACAAAATTGCCCTGCGAGCCAAAATTTTTCATTTGACAGCCCGCCTCTCTGCGGATACCTATTAGTATGTGTTCGCCGCCGTGGCGGTGCTTTTGGCTGGAGGCCTTGATGAAAAGGTTTGCCGTTTCTGCTTGTGTGCTCGGAATCGCCGGGATTGCGCTGACCCTTGGTGGCTGCCAGACGCTCACCGACACTCCGGGGGCTAATGCCAACCGGGTAGCGCATGCTACCGTAACCGACTGGCGCCAGGCGCCCGACGATGCCGAGCAATTGTTGCTGCTCGATCGTCCGGTGCAGTTGTCCAATGTGCCGGTTCCGTCGCGCTAAGGCTTAGGACCTCTGCCGGGCGATTGTTGGGCAATCGTCTGCTGCGCGTCAACAAGCCGTTCGACTGACTTTGGCCTTGCGCGTAGGTTGCCATGAATGGACGTCCATTGCTTGATGCCCATGGGGCACACAAAGCATGGCCTACCACTGAAATACACGGCAATCTGATCCCTCAAGTTTTGCCCGGCAAAAAAGGCTGAAACGCCGATAATGCCATGGTGCGATAGCAATTGAAGGAAGGCTTGAAATGGCTCGCAACACATGGATGATCATACTTGTCGCGGGGGCCATGGTACTGGCAGGTTGCACCCAGCAGCCCAGCGGCATCAAAGCATATGTTAAAGGGCAACTCGCCGCCGAGCATGGCCATACGGCCCAGGCGATAGCCGAACTTTCCAAGGCAATCTCGCGCAATCCACAAATGGCTTTGGCCTACCAGGCTCGCGCTGATATCTACCGTAAGAGCCATCATCTCAATAAAGCAGCCGATGATTACCAGCACGTCACCCGGCTTGATCCCTATAATTTCCACAGTTTTTTTGAGCTTGGCCGCATTTACCAGCAGCTTCAAAAGTTTGAACAGGCCATCAGCGCGTACCAGCATGCCCTGCAGCTTCAGCCCGGCAATACGCATGTAGCTATGAATCTCGCGGTGGCCTACGCGCAGGCAGGCCATCCATTCAGAGGCATTTTATATGGCAAGCGCGCGGTGGATGGCGGCCGCAAAGATTTTGCCGCCCTCGCCAACCTCGGAGCCATTTATGCTCAGGCAGCCGCCAAAGATGCCGCGTACCGGGCCAAGGCCATCAACTACCTCAAACAGAGCCTGGAGCTTCAGCCGCATCAGCCAAGGGTTTATCTCAACCTCGCGCAGGTGTATCTTAAAGCTGGAGAGTTTACCGATGCCGGCCGCGTGCTGCGCACCAGCATGAAGTTAGCCCCCTCCGCACTCGCCAGCGAACGACTGGGCTATTGCTACTATAAGCTTCATAACCTGCAAAGCGCCAAGCGGGCCTATCTCGAATCGCTCACACTGAAGCCCAACTACCCTCCAGCGCTAAACGGCCTTGGTGTGGTGAGCATGACGCAGTCCATTGAACATCCCGATTCCAGGCATGCAGGCAGGCTTTCCGCCCGGGCTATCAAATACTGGAAAGCAAGCCTGAAAGTTAATCCAAACCAACCTCTTATTCAAAAACTGGTAAAGCGGTTTTCGCACCACAACTCATCACAGTAAACGCAGCCGAGAGCCCGCCTGCCCCGCTGCGACGCAGGGCAAAGTGATATATAGAATTTTTATTATGTTACCCGGCAGGCCAGGCGGCGCCGCAGACGATATCGGACGGTTCTTGCCGCAAATATTGGTTTTTGGCAAGCTTGCCCTATTTTTCCATAAGTCACATGCAAAGATATGTTTGACTTTTCATCCAGTTTATCTATCATCGAAAACAACGCAGGTAGATTGACTCATAGATATGAGAATAAAGTCAATTGCTCAGCGTGCAATACTGTTGACGAGCCTCGTACCAGCGACATTGGTGGCTGGAGCTTTGCGGGCAGGGCCAACGGCCCACGGGATTATCTCACCATCCTACAACTGGAGACTATTATGGCGGCCAAAGCAATTGCCAGCACCCAAACACTTGAGTCCATGTGCCTTATCTTCAAACTGCTTTCCGACGCAACCCGATTGGAAATTGTCCTGCGTCTCACCGAAAAAGAGCACACCGTCACCGCCCTGTGCAAAGAACTTAAACTGCCGCAGCCTACCGTAAGCCACCACCTTGGCCTGCTGCGGATGAATCACCTTATCGTCAACAAGCGCGCCGGCAAGCAAGTCATATACTCGCTCGCGTCCCAAGCCAAAATCTCCAAGAAGGGAATGCGTCTCCCGGTGCCGCCGTTTACCATCGCCATCGAGCAGGACTAACCCATTGCAGCCGACATAAAGGCAGGCGGGCAGAGCATGTCTGAAGCATCAGGCAAACCGGCCGCTGGCAAGCCGCCCTCACTTACCGGCGGCTCTCTGGTCGCTGCGCCCAAGGCACCTGCCGTCGCGGGCCGGGGTCCCGACAATGCCGGCGTTACGCCGGCTCTGCTACGGTGGTTTGAAACGCCGCAAGGCCAGGCCTGCCGCGCTGCGGTGCTCGCCGAGTTACATCAAACAAGGGCATTGCAGGTACGGCAGATCGCAGCCCTGCGGCGAAGTTGGACGCACCCGCAATTACACGCCGCGATTGCTCTGGTACAGTCGCAATTGACCGCATGCCAGCCCCGCGGAAAATTTTGCGAACTTCGCCGGCAGGATTTTTGGGCGGTGCCTGAAGCATTACAGCAGGCCACCTCTTATGCCGTGGCGTGCCATAAAGCCCGCCGCTTTCAAATGCTTGGCGCAGCAGCGCCCATCATAGATTTTTGCAGCGGCATTGGGGGCGATGCCATCGGCTTTGCAACCTCTCTGCCGGTGCTTGCCGTGGAACGCGATGCCGTGCGGGCACGTCTCCTTTGGCACAACCTGCAGGTTGCTCGCTTTACCGCTATCGCCATTCAAGCCGATGCCGAAACCCAATTCTATAACGCGACGAAAGCCGCGGCCTTTCATATAGACCCCTCCCGCCGCCAAGGCCCAAAGCGCCTTATTCGATGGGCCGATATGACGCCCGGCCCCGCCGCACTGCTTAAACTCATCACCACCTTTGACGCTGGAGCGATTAAGCTAAGCCCCGCGGTAGATTTTGAATCGCTGCCGCCAGGGCACATTGAACTCATAAGCGATCATGGCACAACGGTTCAGGCAGTCCTTTGGACGGGCAAACTCGCGGCCCCCTTCGGCCCAACGCTGCGCACCGCCAGCGTTCTGAGCGGAGATGGCCCCACCTGGACCATCACCGGCCATCCGCGCCCATGCCAGTCACTGGCCATGCCCGAACGGTTTATTTTTGAAGTGGATGGCGCCGTTACCCGCGCCGGCCTTGCGGCCGAACTTATCGGCCAAATTGCGGCCAATACCCCCGGCAGCACTCCACTTGCCGCCATCACCATTGATGGAGGCTATTTAACGGCACAATCGCCGCTGCATCACCCGGCTCTTACAGCTTTTGAGACACTGGATGTTTTGCCCTTTGATCAAGCCCGCCTGCAGGCACGCCTTAGCGCCGGCGGCACGTCCAGCGCCGGAGCATCGGCCATCGTAGAAGTCAAAACGCGCGGCGGACTTGACCTTAACACTGACGAGCTCCAGCGCCGCTGGCAGAAAATCGCGCGATGTTCCTGTACCGTCCTCATTTTTCGCGCAGCATCCGGCGGCGTTATGGCGGCCATCTGCAATCGCCTGTAACGTGACCGCCCGCCGGGTCTGAAGAACCCCAATAGCCGACGACGGAACGTCGCGCCATGAGCTACGGCATCGGCTATAATAAATTATTGTTAAATACGGAGGTGTTTATGTCCAAGGCCAGCGTAGACCCTGCGGAACTTCGCCGCTTCGCCCAGGGTTTAACCCAGTTCAACAACGACCTGCAGCAGCTATTGGGCGGGCTGCATGCCCGCATGCGGGCGCTTGAAAGCACCTGGCGCGATCAGGAGCAGCACAAGTTTTCGGAAGAGTTTGACCAAACCGCCAAAGTGCTGAGCCACTTTTTAGAATCCTCTCACGAGCACGCCCGCGTGCTGGTAAAAAAGGCGCAGCATATCGAGAAATATTTAAGCGAACACTGACACAGGAAAAGCCATGCCACAGGGCGCACAGGTAGAATCTTTTGAGCTTATCAAGGCTTTTCGCGCTGCTATGTTTAAATTTCAGCAGCAGGGAATTTCCGCGCTGGGTGATGCCGATGCTGAACTGCGCCGCACGCTGGTATGGCTGGAAACCGAACAAGACGCCTACTGGTGCGATCAAATGCGCAAGCGCCACGAACTTCTGGAGCGAGCCAAAGACGCCCTTCGTCAAAAGACCCTTTTTAAGGATGCTTCCGGCCGGCCTCCCAGCGCCGTGGAAGAACGTGAAGCGGTGCAACTTGCCAAAACCGAGCCGGTTGCGTTGTCTTAAACCGCTTGACTGAAGCTGATTTGTGCAGAGGCGGTGAAAGGCGTTACCCGCAGATGTGAGGCATCAGGTCGTTTTATTACGTTTAAATAAGGGCGGG
>JAJXZA010000259.1:0-290 GCA_021780285.1 Planctomycetota bacterium | reverse complement strand
AGCGCCGTGGAAGAACGTGAAGCGGTGCAACTTGCCAAAACCCGCCTGGCCGAAGCTGAACAAAAACTTTCCAACACCCGCCGCTGGGCCAGGGCCTTGCAGAAAGAAATAGAAACCTACAAAGGATCGGTCACGCGGTTGTACACGAGCCTGGAATCACTGCTGCCCGCCGGCGCAGCACATCTCGATAAACTGCTCGTAGACCTGGAAGCCTATGCCGCCGCCGGAGCCGAGGGCGTAACAACATCTTCTGCATCAGGCGATCAAGCCACCATGAGCCGCGGCGGCTC
>JAJXZA010000312.1:1892-3535 GCA_021780285.1 Planctomycetota bacterium | reverse complement strand
GATGGTCGTACATGCCGCCTTTGCCACGCTGCTGGCGGCGGCTCCAAGGCGTGGAACCAAGACCGTGGGAAAACTCGGTACACTGCACCTGGGCAAAGTTCAAAAAGCCCTGCAAGACAAACTGCAGGTGTAGCGACTCGTCCGGCGGCGGGTATCCAGAGATCACGCCAACGCCCAAGGCCAGGGTCATAAAGGGACAATAAAACATCCGAGGAATCACGGATGTTGGGTGGCCCTGCGTCAGGACGGCATTACTTATCACGATAAGCCCCTTGGCCACGCTATGACACACCAACTTACAACGAATTGGCACCGCTGCAATCTTCGGCTCCATGTGCCAATCCAATTTTGTAAATTTTGAGGACGCGACAACGCAACCGGCTCCGAGGCAGATTTGTCGTCGTAAGAGACGGTTCTCATGGATAGAAGCGGGCGTGGCAATTTTTCCGGGCGGCTCTGGGATCGCGGGTATCCCCCACCCGCTTTTATCCAGAAAGCAGCCTTGCTCTGGCCATGATTGGGCCATATTTTGCGGAGTTTTTAAGTTCGCCCGGAAAACTTGCCACGCCAGCGTTACCGGAGGCTGATGCCTGCTGCCGGGTTATGCGTTATGCGGGATTACGACACCTCTACCGGCACCGCCATGGTATCCAGCGTTCTCGGTCCGCCCAATGTCGCGTCGGTACAGGCCCGAAGCGTCACCATACGGCTTAAGGCAATATTCGCGGAGGAATTGCCGATCATCAACTTTAACGATCCGGGTTGCAGAACGAACTTCTTTTGGCTTTCATTCCAATACCACAATGCCCGTGCGGTGTACGGCAGGGTGAAGGTAACTTTCCGGCTTTCGCCGGGCTTTAACTCCACCCGCTGGAAGCCCACCAATTCCTTGATGGGCCGTTTCACCGGCGACTTGGGAACTGTGACATAAAATTGCACCACTTCGGCACCTGCTCGGGAGCCGGTATTTTTTACCCTGCATGATACCTGAACAGGATGGGTGGCGGAGAGTGTTCGGGAATCCACGTGCAAGTCACTGATCTGGAAGCTCGTATAGCTTAAACCATAGCCGAAGGGATACAGCGGCTTGCCTGCAAAGTACATATACGTGCGGCCTTTCATAATATCGTAGTTATGGAAAGGCGGTAATTGATCCACCGATTTATACCAAGTGCAGCAGGTTTTTCCGCCGGGGTTGTAATTGCCAAACAAGACATCCGCGATGGCGGTGCCTTCCGCCTGTCCGCCAAAAATCGCCGCCACAATGGCCGGGAGATTGGCCTGCTCCCAATTGACCGCCACAGTGTTGTTGCTGTTAAGAACCAGCACGGTTTTGGGATTGGCCTGGAAACAGGCTTGAATTAATTCATGCTGTACGCCGGGAAGTTTGATATCTTTGCGGTCATGGCCTTCCATGTCCACGCTCTGATTCACGCCGCAGACCATAATCACCACATCCGCATTCTTAGCGGCATCCACTGCCTCGGTAAACATTTTTTCATCCTTGGGTCCATCCACGGTGCATCCGAGTTGGTAAACCACCACCGGTTGGTCGGGCTGGGGGGCGGGCACTGGCTGCAGTTGGAACCACTCCACATTGCACAGTGGTGCCGCTCCGCGGAACCTGAAAAATACCTTATGTT
>JAJXZA010000312.1:0-1882 GCA_021780285.1 Planctomycetota bacterium | reverse complement strand
TCGTCCACGTTTGCCAGCTACCGGTGTGCGGCACGGTCAGCGCGGCAATTTGCGTACCATCCAAGGAATCAATATGCACATGAATAACCGCTCCGGCGCCGGGGCTGGCCACGCGGATGGCGATACGGTTCTTGCCGGTGAAGTCCTGTGGTTTATATTCCACCCATGACCCATCACTAATATAGCCGATGTTCATGTGGCCACCATTAGAGGCTTGCGTTTGCACCCCCGGGCTTAACGTTTGCAGTTCAGCCGTCCATACGTGTTGATGGGTGTTGACTCCGAAAGCCGTGGTAATGCCATCCAAGGGACTAATATGGATCGGGGGTGAGCCGCTATACCCACCTAAATGAAATCCGGCCGTAGGTCCTATCACCGCGATTTTTTTCACGCTCGAACGGTCCAACGGAAGAAAGTTATCGTTGTTTTTTAACAACACGATAGACTCTCGTGCCGCGTCGATCGCCAAGGCCTGATGGGCGGGGCTATTGACTACGTCCATGCTAATTTTGCTGTAGGGAACCTCTTCCGGCGGATCAAACTCTCCCACTAAAAACCGCACCGTCATCCATCGCATGATCGACTGGGTGATAACGGCTTCGCTGACGAGTTTATCCGCCACTGCCTTGGGCAAATGGTTTTTATAGGTGTCGCCGCAGTTCAAATCACAGCCCGCATTCATGGCCACTGCGGCGGCCTGATGCTGCGTGGGCACATAATGGTGGGGGTCGAAAATGTCAAGTATTGCGTCGCAATCCGAAATGACGTAGCCGCGAAAGCCCCAGTGGCCGCGTAGCAGAGTAGTAAGCAGAAAGTGATTGGCACAGCACGGAATGCCGTTGACGGCATTATAAGAACCCATGACCGCAAAAGCGTCAGCTTCTACCACGCAGGCCTCATAGGCACGCGTGTAATACTCCCAAAAGCTGCGTGGGTTGACTGCAGCCGAAACGCCGAATCGGTCGTCATCGGTATTGTTGCAGATAAAGTGCTTTATACAACTGGTAGTTTTGAGATACCTGGTGTCTGGCCCCTGCATTCCCCGTATCACCGAAGCGGCCCATGTGCCCGCCAGGCAGGGATCTTCCCCCGGAGCCTCCTCACAGCGTCCCCAGCGCGGATCGCGGTGCAGATTGAGCGTTTGCGGTGAAAAATAGGATAGGCCCCCATTATCGCGATGCACGCTATGAAAGGCCCGCGCTTCGTCGGAAACGGCCGTATAAACCTTCAGCGCCAGGGCGGGATCCCATGAGCAGGCCATCGCCAGAGGAAGTGGAAAGGCGGTCGCCGGTGCCCAGACCACCCCGTGCAGACATTCACCCGATCCAAAGCTGTAAAAGGGCAATCCCAATCGTTTAATCGGAGCCACCGTTGCAGCTTCGGTAACTTTTTCCGCCAGCGTCATTTTAGAAACCAAGGCCGCCGCACGCTTCCAAGCATTTTTATAAGCCGCCTCGGAGATGCCCACCTGCTTTGCGCGATGTTGGCCAACCGACATACCCGCCTTCGCCTGAGATTTCGCGGAGCACCCGGCCAGTGTGGTCGCCGCGCCGGCGACCGCAGCCATGGCAACAAATTCGCGCCGGTTTATTTTGCTTTTTTTCACATTCTGCTTAGTCATAGGTAACTCCGTAAAACATTTTCCATAAAATACTAACGATCAAACGGCCTATCCTATTGCCTCGAATCCTCTGCGACCTTAGGCCCCAGTGTAGTACCGGGGCAGTAGAGGGTCAACCCAAGCCACTTTTACCCGAGCCGGTTGCGTTGTCTTAAACCGCTTGACTGAAGCTGATTTGTGCAGAGGCGGTGAAAGGCGTTACCCGCAGATGTGAGGCATCAGGTCGTTTTATTACGTTTAAATAAGGGCGGGCTGCCGATT
>JAJXZA010000013.1 GCA_021780285.1 Planctomycetota bacterium | reverse complement strand
CTGGCCGTCATGGTTCGCGGAGCACACGGCGTCGATAGCCCGCTTGGGCCAGAATATTTGAAAAAACTGTGAAGTGCATATCGTAAATCTTCCTCTGGGACACTACACTAGGTTCACAGGCCTGCCTCTGGACTGAGTGGGTTCCCAACATGCAGGTGGTGCAGGAGCGCACGTTTCCGCGGCTTTGTGCGGCCGCCGAAGTGTTCTGGACGCCGCAACATCGCCGCAACTGGCAAAATTTTTCCCAGCGGCTGCCGCACGTGTTTGTTCCCCACCTTGCCGACGCGGCGCTGCGGTAGAGCATGTTCCCGCACCACCCCGTTGCAATGGCACACCGCCCCCATTGGCAGAGGCTAACGGAGTTTTAACATGCAGTTGTTTCGCCCGGCTTCCAAACTCATGAGGGTCTGCCAATAAATCGGGCGTCGGGCCATGCCGAATCATACCAAACGGCATTTGCACTACAAAAACATGGGTTATGACGATGAAATATCGCGTCACGCCAGAAAAATTGGCAGACCCACTCATGATGCCAATGGCCCCAACGCAATTAAATGCATAGAAATGAGTTATTCTACTTATATGCCGCGGGAGAAATCGTGGCATGGCAACCGCCTCACTGGAGCAACATATGCCTGAACATACTTCTGAAAACGCCCTATCCCGGCGGCACTTTCTGGTAACTTCAGCCATGCTCGCAGTGGCGGGTGGGCTTGGTCGGCTGGCTGCCTCCCCAGAACAACTGCAGCAGCACCCAACGCCGCAGGCGGCCACCATGCAGCAGCAGTTGGCCATTCTCGAATTGCGGCGGTACATCTATCTGCGAACTGGCCAGCAACCCGTCATAACAGGCAGCATGCACCAACTTGACTCAGCAGAACTGGTCGTTGGCGATAAGACCAACCCGGCCGTAGCCAAACTCTGCGCCGGGCAGCCATGGCAGCAGCAGGCAATGGATCTAGGCCCGCAGGAATATCTTCTGCAAAGCTTGCTGCTGGCCGGAAAACCACGTGTGCTTATTGTCGGCGGCGACAGCATTGGAACGCTTTATGGAGCTTACCGATTCATTGAATTGCTTGGCGTTCGATTTTATTTGCACGGCGACGTCATTCCCGATGATCGCCTCCCCTGGCCACTGCCAAGCGTCTCTGAAAGAGGCAAACCTTTGTTTAACCTCCGCGGCATTCAACCATTTCACGACTTTCCGGAAGGACCCGACTGGTGGAACCAGCAGGACTATCTGGCCATCATGGGCCAGTTGCCGAAAGTGCGGATGAATTTCATCGGGTTACATTGCTACCCCGCCGGCCCCGCTGGACCCGAACCGGCCGTATGGATCGGCCCACGCCAAGATATCACGCCATCCGGCGGCGTAACGGCAAGCTACCCTGCCGACTGGGCCAACACAGCCCGCAATAACCCCTGGGGCTATGCCCCCATGAAAACCGACCAATTCTGCGCGGGAGCCGCCCTGCTTTTTGACCACAACACCTACGGCCCAGACGTCATGCAGGGCCTGATGCCCGAGCCAACAACGCCCACCCAATGCAACGAGTTATTCAATCGCGTGGGGCTCATGTTTCAGGCGGCTTTTTCCTGGGCCAAAAGCATCGGCGTAAAAACCTGCCTCGGCACCGAAACGCCTCTGACCATTCCGCCGGCCGTACAGCAGCGACTGCATGCCGCCGGCCTGAACCCTGCGGATATCGCCACTGTTGAGAAAATCTACGAAGGAATCTTCACCCGCATCGCGCGAGCCTGCCCGACCGATTACTACTGGCTCTGGACACCGGAAGCTTGGACTTGGGAAGGCAACTCTCCGCAGCAGTTCGCGGCTGTGGTGGGAGACGTTCAGGCCGCTTTGCACGCACTGGCCGCGACTCAATCACACATAAAATTAGCCACCTGCGGCTGGGTGCTTGGGCCCCAAGGCAACCGGGCGGCACTCGATAAAGTTTTGCCCAAAGATGTCCCCATGAGCTCCATCAACCGCGATCTCGGCAACACGCCTGTGGATTTAGCATATGCCGCTATTCATGGCCGTGATAAGTGGGCCATACCCTGGCTCGAAAACGACCCGCATCTGACAGCGCCGCAGCCTTATGCAGGACGCATGCGTTTTGATGCCGTGGCCGCTCATACGTATGGTTGCACCGGATTATTCGGTATTCATTGGCGAACAAAAGCCGTCGCACCGAACATATCCGCCTTGGCCGCCGCCGGCTGGGACCAGTCGTGGGCCCCTTCCAATGTCTCGATTGCCTCCATATCACACTTCCCAAACCCCCAGGCAGCCAAAGACCGCTCCATGCCCATTGATGATTTTTACCTCGATTACGCAACAGCTCATTTCGGCCCCAATGTCGCCAAGGAGGTACGGGATATTTTCTGCGAGATTGACGGCCCCAAGATGCCTCGATCCGTCACTTGGATGACCGGTCCCGGTGATATTCCAGCTCAAGGGGCGCCTTGGAGCAGCGTTCGCCGCAGTTGGACATTTGTAGACCGCTTCGCAGCCATTGCGCCGCGGGTGATGGGCCGATCCTGCCAGGAGCGATTTCAAGATCAACTCAACACCTTCCGCTACGCGCGTGAGCAAGCTCACCTGGGGTGCCTGCGAGGATCGCTTGATTCCGCCGTGCAGAAGCTGCTCAACAAGACGACCGCTCCGGCCCAACGGCAGCGGCAGCTCAAACACGCTCTGGCGATTCGCCTCAAGCTAACCCGGCATTGGGTTAAGATGATGCGTTATCAACTCACGGCTCTGTCCACCCGGGGCGAACTTGGAACGCTCGCCAATCTTGAGCAACACACAAGAACTCGTGACCAGTTTCTCAACCTACACGATACAGTCCTGGAGCACGAGCTTGGGCACGCGCTGCCAGAATCCGCAACCCCCGTTATGACATACCAAGGCGAACCCCGCCTGATCGTTCCGACACTACGTACCGCCATTGAGCGGGCCGAATCATTGGAACTTCAGGTGCTTATTCTTGCCGACGCCGCAGAATCATCCATCAGCGGCGCTCTGATGTGGCGACCATTGGCCAAAGGAAGGTTCAAATCTATTGCGCTACAGCACATCCGCCGTGGGGTCTACCGGGCAAAACTGCCCCCGATGCCCAAACGTGTGGAAATATTTGAATATTATATTCAGGCCAATGTCAAAGATCGCGTCCTGCATTTTCCGCCAACGGCACCCCGGCAGAACCAGACCGTCGTCGTCGTCGTGCCAGAATACATGTGAGCGAGAAACCAGGGCGTCCAGCGCAAAAGTTGGGTTAGCTCAACTTTCGTACTTTAGCCCGACTTTCGCACTTTGCGCCTGATTTCCGGAATTTTCCCGATTTTTTCGGCCCTGGTTGCACGCCAATGCGGTTTTGCCTCGGAAAACCCTTGTGGTGGAGACCTACCCCCCTTTTTTTTGTTGACATGATTTGCGATAGTGCCGGGCATGTTCATTCGCCCCAACAGACGTTTCAAAAACGGCAAGTGGCATACTTATTACAGTGTGGTGGAGAATCGTCGTTGCGCCAACGG
>JAJXZA010000084.1 GCA_021780285.1 Planctomycetota bacterium | reverse complement strand
GATACCTGAAAAGTGCAACGCGCACAAAATTAAATACACCCTTGGCATCGGTACGCTGCACCTGAAACGCATACGCCTGACTGTGCGCGCCGCGGTAACCCGGCGACAGCATCGGCATATCCAGATGGCCGATCGGCACCAGCAGATACGGTGAGCCGGTGATCGCAATGGGCTGCCCCTTTTTTACCGCATACACCCGCCGCAGATGCAGCTTTGGAATCTTGACAATCACCGCATCGTAGCTGGGCAATGGCGTTGATATATCACGAATTCGCCGTGCCGATGGATGGTACAGGTACTCCACTCCATAGGGCAGATCGGTATCCATCACGCGGCCGCGCGGGCTTGATCCAAATAGCCATTTCCCGCCCGTGATCGTCGAACCCTTGCCTAAATTGAATTGAATGGCCGGCTGATTGGCCGGTACTCCCGGCTTACGCGGAATGGCCACCGGGCCAAGCTCGCTGTACGGGTAGTAGCCCACGATACTCATGCTTACCGAGGTGCCAATGCCCATGCTCGGGCGCAGCGCAGGTGGCACGGGGATGTTCAAAGGATGGCCGTTGGAGGCGGTGCGTTTTTCAAAAATGGGTAAGCTCGGCAGCGGAACAATCTGCGTTTTCTCGCTTGTGCCGCCGGCGCCGTCTACGCGAAGGTACAAGGCTCGCTCCGCTCCATCATAATAGTGACTTACGCTTTGATGCATGAAAATGCGAACCAAACCCTCGTGCTTAAGACCGAAATACAGAAAGCAGCCAACCAGCAGCGTAATAATGCCGGTGTGCACCATCCATACGCCAAGCTTGAAGAGGGTAAGCGGTATTCGGCGAAGCGTGACCGTCATGAGTGTAATGGCCAGCAATATCATGAGCGTTACCATGGGCCACGCGTCAAAATACTCCATGGAACTGACATCAAAATAGGAGCGAAGCTGTGGCAGGCCCGACCCTAGCCCTATGTAAATGGCGGTAAACCCCAGCCACACCAACCCCAACTTAACCGAACTGAAAAATCGCACGACCGGCCCAATGGGCGCAGGCATATTTGCGAGTTTATCAAGCTGCCGGCCAACCGCCGCCGGAATGCGGCCCACGCCCGCCACAACTCGTTCGGCCAGCCACGGTCGCGGCGTTATAGGAACGGCTACCGCTACATTGGAGCGGTTGGGTGGGCTGCTTGCTGATGTTTCAGAGGAATCGTTGTGGGTGGTATTCATTGAGTGTTATGTCGTTTCCATCTTAGGGAGCGAGGGTCGCAGGCTACGCTCCGGTTTGCCAAAGGGCATAGTGTACAAACATTACCGCTTGGTGTCTGCCTGTTAAGCGCGGCCGGCCATTTTGTAAGAAAATTCCTGCGTTTTTGCTTACATTCGCAAAGACGTTAAACTTCTTGGCGAGTCCTATGGATTCTTATACGTGTAAACGGGGGGAGCATGTTCGCCTTTTGCATTCCCCTGCCTGCAGCAGCCAGACCGTCTTGCTGCCAAAGCACAACCACCATACCATCGCAGCATGGAACGTCCCCTTATATATCTTAAGGATCTGCCAAAGTACGAATGTCTGCTGCGGCTGGCCGAGCTATATCCGCAGGCTCAGCCTGATGCCATTGAGTGCTATCTCGTACTCCTGCATCTGGTCAATGGGTGGGTGCTCACCGTTGAACGCAGCTTTGCCCGCAAAGGCATAAGCCGCGGCAAGTTTTCGGTGCTCGCCACATTATGGTGGCGCGAAAACAAGGGCATCCGTCCGTCACAGTTGGCGGATATGTGCGGCGTTACACGCGCCACCATGACGGGTCTTTTGATAGGCCTGCAGCACAGCGGGTTGGTTCAGCGCGTTCGTTCGCGCGAAGATCGCCGCGTGCACACCATCGAGCTTACGCCGCGCGGACTTCAGTTGGTCAAGACGATTTTGCCGGGGTATTACCGTTTGGTGGCCTCTTTAACGCAGCCGCTTGGCTCTGATAAAAAGCAAACCCTCGCCAAACTCGCGCGTGACCTTCTACCGAAGCAAAATAAACCCCGCCAAAAATCGCTCGCTCATCGCCGCAAATAGCTGGCGGCAATGCGCGTGCACGCCGCGCGTAACCGCCGGGTGCCACCCGGCGATGCCCGAGCGCAAGCAAATGCGTAAAATTTGCCCACACCATCCGGTAAATAGCTGTGCAGCAACCACCCGCATTCTCAATTATCCAAGCACCGCGCGCACATCCGCACCAACCACATGCAGCCGCAGCAGGTTAAGCGCCGATACCGTTGCCCGCAGGCGTACATCAGCGCGGCCCCCGACAAAGTTATAGCGATACACTTGTGTGCCGCCAGGCCCCGCAATTGCAATGTACACCAGGCCCACGGGCTTTTCTGCCGTGCCGCCATCGGGCCCGGCTATTCCGGTAATGGCTGCAGCCCAGTCGGTCCCAGCTTTAAGCCGCGCCCCTTGTGCCA
The DNA here is from genome assembly GCA_021780285.1 of Planctomycetota bacterium. GTDB lineage: Bacteria > Planctomycetota > Phycisphaerae > WQYP01 > WQYP01 > JABEVB01. The sequence goes on along the minus strand of JAJXZA010000084.1, from coordinate 11,562 downwards.
TCGCCCGGGCGGTTTCATCACTGACTGCTCCATGGGCAGCAATAATTGCTTCATCAATACCCAGTTCCTGCACCTTGCTGGCATTGCTGTAGGTAACCCATCCTTGTTTAAACCATGCCGAGCTGCCGGGAATATTGGTAAGGCGCGCAGCAACCATGCCGCCCGTGCAGCTTTCAGCGGTTGCAACCGTTTGCTTCGCCAGGCGCAGCGCCTCGATGCAGGTTTGCTCCAGCGGTACCTCGCCGCGCGAGTAGACCAATGCACCCAAACGTTGGCCGATATCTAATGCCGTTCTTTCGAGAGTTGCTTCCACTTCAGCCGGCCGGCCTTCGGCGTATACGCGTATTGAAACAATGCCATCGTGTACCGCGGTGCCCACGCGCGGTTTGGCACCGCGCCTCATAAAATCAGCGATGCGCTCCCCCAGCACCGATTCTCCCACGCCGGCGGTATTCAGTTGTATGGTTCTTGCAACAAGTTCGGTTTGCCCGGCCGCCAGTGCCGGCAGCACACCCTGGCTGAACATGGCTTTCATCTCGCGTGGTACGCCGGGCAGCACAAAAATAGCGGTGTTGCCGCGGCTCAGGGCCATACCCGGCGCGGTTCCGCATGTATTCGCCAAGCATCTGGCGCTCGCAGGCCGCTGGGCCTGCAGTCGGTTGCTTGGTGACATAGGCCGTTGAAGCCTTCGAAAGAATACTTCAATCTCGCCAAGGGCAGCCGCATCCTCCACCAGCGGCTCGTTCAAGGCTGCGGCCAGGGCCGCTCGGGTGAGGTCGTCCTCGGTGGGGCCTAGCCCGCCAGAGATGATTAATGTATCACAGCGAGTCATGGCCGCGCGAATGGTCATGCTGATGGCGCTGGCATCATCACCAACCGTCAGATGTTCGAGGGTGCGGATGCCGCAGCTCGCAAGCTGCTGGCTAAGCCACGCCGCGTTGGTGTTGATTGTAAGGCCTGAAACCAGTTCATCACCTATGGATATTACAATAGCCGACATGCGTACTCCAGCATTAAAAACCCAAGTATACCGTACCGCGTAACGGTTGCGCCCACCTCCTCTGCAGCGGGTCTCTCACGTCAGGTTTTCCGCAAAAAAAACCGTCCGCCATATCCGCCCCAAATAGCTCCGGGCTTGCCCGGAGGCCATCACCCGATCAATCCCAAAGCGCCAACCCGCATAAGGACGCAGCAGGCGTGGCTTTTTTTCCGGGCGGTCAGCCGGCTGCGCTGGTAACGCAGGCATCTTGTCTGCATCGGCCCGACAAGGCAGGCAGCCAGCGCCTCGTACCCGGCAAAAGCGATTGGGAATGCCGATAAAATCGGCATGGTCCCGGGCCGCCCGGAAAATTGCCGCGCCCGCGACCGGCGCGACTCAAAAACAGGTTGATCTTGCCGGACAATGTAATTACAATGTAATCCCAGTGTGCCGCTGCGAAAACAGGAGTCACATCATGGCATTGATCAAAACAATTCGTAAAGTCGGTAATGGCACTGCATTGCCTTTGGATAAGAGCCTGCTGGATCTGATGGGCTTGCATGTCGGGGACCAAATGATGGTTGTCGTTGATGGTCCGCGACTGATCCTGACACCCGTCAGGGCCGGTATCGGCAAACGTCGGGCGGATAAGATCATGAAAGAAATTCGCGCCGAATACGGCGGCGCATTAACTGAGCTGGCCAAATGAACCGCTCCACCATCGTATTTTTGACGATCGAGGATGTGATCTATTTTCATGCCAATACCATTGCGCACGAGGGCGGCATGGCCGGACTGCGGAATCGCGGGCTTCTTGAATCCGCGGTAATGATGCCCCAAGCGGCCGTGGGCGGACGATACCTGCACCGGGGGAATCCCGCGATGGCGGCGGCTTACCTTTTTCACATCTGTCAGGCACATGCCTTTTTTGATGGCAATAAGCGGGCAGCCGTCATCGCGGCTATTGCATTTCTAAAGATAAACGACCATACACTAAAAACAACCAATCATGAATTGATTGCTTTGGGCCTTGGCGTAGCCGATGGCACTTTGAATAAATCTGCCGCCACGATCTGGATGCGGAGGTTCTCCAAACGTCTCCTCGTACGTTAGCCGCCATACCCGCACATCGCTCCGGGCTTGCCTGGAGGGCCGACCCGCTTAGCGCCCAATGCGCCAACCCGTATCAGGACAGACGCCCTCCGTACTCGACTCACACCTTTCCAGACACCAGCCGCCGCCGGGTCTCCCATCAAACCTGGCCAAGACGCAATATCGTGGAACAGAGCCTGCGGCACAGCGGGGGCGCCGGGTTGCGGGCAGATACTTTAATGGTGTTGTATGTGGTCTGGCACCGGGTGGCAAAAGCGTGACCTTCAAAAGCTTGATGGGAGAAAATCTTAGCTAAACCTTCATAATTAACGGAGCATTTTGGAATTTTGCCGCTATAATAAACTTTTAAAAGCGGGTAGAGTACTAAAAGAAGAAAGCGGAGTATTGCCCCATGGATGAGTTGCGGAACCAAGGCACAACAACCAAGCATGCTGAAGGTGCCTTCGCGGTAAGCGCGCTGAATTTTTCTGTTCGCGATCATCATGGCGTGATCCTGCAGGATATTACACTTGACGTACCACGAACCGGCGTAACGGCTATTATTGGTCCGAGCGCATCGGGTAAGAGCGCGTTTTTGCGATGCATTAATCGCTTGCTTGAGCTGGATGGTCCGGTGCAAACAAGTGGTTCGCTCAAGGTTTTGGGACAGGAAGTCTACTCCGATGGCGTGGAACTGCGTGAACTGCGGCGGCGCGTTGGCATGGTGTTCAGCAAGCCGATGTTGCCGGTCAGCAGCATCTTTGACAATGTTGCCATGTCGGCCCGGTTGCAGGGCGTGACATCCCGCGGCGATCTGGCGGCGGTTGTGGAGCAAAGTCTGCAGCGAGTGGGGCTATGGAGCCATGTTGCCGAAAGGCTATCGGCTCCGGCGGCCGATTTAAGCTTGGAGTGGCGGCAGCGTTTGTGCATAGCCCGCGTGCTGGCAAACAGGCCGGATATGCTTCTTTATGACGAACCAACCGCCGACATGGATTTTCCATCAGTGAGCCATATTGAAGACATTATTTGTGATCTTGCGCAGGATTATCCAACACTCCTGACGGCTCAAACACCGCAGCAGGCTTCGCATCTGGCTGATTTCACGGCATTTTTTTGGCAGGGCAAGCTGGTTGAAGCCGGCCCAACAGACCAAATTTTGACCTGTCCCGCTAACCCGCAGACCGAGGCTTATGTAACCGGTCGCTATGCGTGAGTATTTGAGGCATCGCGACGAACCGCAACCTCCCTGGGTCGCGTTAAACAGTCTCATTTGAAGGGCTATGGCATGCCCACAACAGGACCCTTATCGTGCAACCGCCCCGATATTCACTTCAAACAATCGCGTCTTATCCACCGACGCCGGCTATGCAACACGCCCGCGAGATAGTGCTGCGTTATGGTTCCGGCAGTTTTTGCTGCCGCATATTGCAGGCCGGATTTGAATACTGGTTTTCGAGAAAAACCTGCGCCGTCATCGGTTACAAGAAGCGAGGTCGTTACCTGGTGTGCGGGGGCGAGCCAGCCTGCAGCCGGAAGGAATATCGAGAGGTGCTCTTTGAATTTGAACTTTGGGCCAGGCGACAAGGCTTGGAGGTTATTTATTTTGGTGTAGAGAAGGCCGAGGCGAGGCCGCTCCATCGTTATTCTTCAATTGTATTGGGTGCTGAACCAATTTGGGAACCGTCTTACTGGAATGCGTGTATGGAGCAAAGCGCCGGCCTTCGTAAACAGTTACGGCGGGCGACAAATAAAGGAATTGCCATAGTCGAAATAGCCGCCGGTGCGGCAACGGCCAGAGATAGCATGCGACGAACATTGGCCCGCTGGGTGGCGAGTCGAGCCATGCCGCCTTTGGGTTTTCTGGCGGATGTTCGTCCGCCTTTTGTTGCTGATGAGCAACAAGTTATTTTGGCAGGCCTCCAGCACGGGCAAATGGTGGCTTACATTACCGCCTGCCCCATTCCGCAAGTCAGGGGCTATTTAATAGATCAAATTGTGCGAACGCCCGATGCTCCGAATGGCACGTCCGAGTTGCTGATAGACGCCATGATGTGCAGGCTCCACAGGCTGGGTACACAATTCGTTTCATTAGGGCTGGTGGCGCTGAGCACCAATGCCCCCAAGGCCCCGATGGAGGCTTCGTGGCTTGGGATGGCCCAACGGCTCGCGCGGCGCTTTGGCTCGCAGTGGTACAACTTTGCCGGCTTGGAGGCGTTTCGATCGCGGTTAAGGCCGCAGCGGTGGGAGCCATTGTATATGATATTTTCCCGTCGGCTCACGGGTTGGGAAGCTGCGTATGGCGCGGCAAGCGCATTTTTTGACTTACCACTTTGGAAAATGGCTTGCAATACCATTACAAACCGGCGGATATTCAAATGTTGATAATGCTGTGTATTACACTGGCCTAATTAACCGATTTGCCTCGCTTGTGATTCGCAGATGCACTGATTATGCTTTTGGCAGCGCTGCGGGCGTAATTCAGCGGTAGAATGCCAGCTTCCCAAGCTGGACGTCGTGGGTTCGAATCCCATCGCCCGCTTTCAATGCAACAGTCGAGTATTGACCGTTGAAAGACCGACGCGCGGCGGGTTGGTTTAGCCGAATCTTCCGGTTACATAATCTTCAGTTTGTTTGTTTTCTGGATTTTGGAAGATGCGGTCGGTATCGCCGTATTCGATAAGACGGCCCATGTAGAAAAATGCGGTCATGTCGGCGACACGTGCGGCCTGGTGCATATTGTGCGTGACAATGACGATAGAAACCTTGTGGCTAAGGCCGTCCATAAGCTGTTCGATTTTGTTGGTGCCGATGGGGTCCAGGGCGGAGCAAGGTTCATCCATGAGGAGTACCTCGGGCTTTCCGGCAATGGCGCGGGCGATGCAGAGCCGCTGCTGCTGACCGCCTGAAAGGGCGAGAGCGGAGGCGTGCAGGCGATCTTTGACTTCATCCCAGAGGCCGGCGGAGATGAGGGACTCTTCAACAACCTGATCGAGTGATGATCGGCGGTTGACACCTTCGATGCGCAGCGAGTAGACGACGTTTTCATAAATGCTTTTAGGGAAAGGGTTGGCCTTTTGGAAGACCATGCCTGTGCGTTTGCGGAGGCTGATAACGTCGAGCCGCGAACCGTAAATGGGTTCGCCATGAATTTTCACGGAACCTTCAATACGGCAATTGGGCACGAGGTCGTTAAGGCGATTAAAGCAGCGCAGAATGGTGGATTTTCCGCAGCCAGATGGGCCGATAAACGCGGTTACTTTTTTGGCTGGGATGTCCATGGAAATATCGTGCACGGCATGATGAGAGCCGTAGAAGACGTTGAGGTTTCGCACTTCAACGGCTGCAAGTGCAGACTGCGCCTTGGATTCAGGTGGAATACTTGGGCGAGGCCCGGTGGCAATGGAAGCCGATGGAATTTCAGCGATGGTGGAAGCCATACGTCAATCCTCCGAACGTTAACCCCATCGAGCGGCAGCAGAAGAACAAAACAAAGCATCTGCAGTCACCCGAATGAGCGGGCGCTCTTTCGTACACGCTTAAGGGTAGCGGTTCAAGACCTTGGTTGGCAAGCTAAAAGCGGGGGCAAGTGATGGGATTAGCGCTATGTTAATATTGTCTTAATATGGTATTTAGTATTCATATTTAAGAATAATTTTTCTCTTTAGAATTATTTGGAGGCCATTAGCATCGAATCAGGCTTGGGATTAAAAACCTGTTTGCATTTGTTCGACGATGGCCCGAGCAAGGCGTTCGACGGATTGTTGCTCGGCGTCGGGCAGGCGCTCGCCGATTTGTGGAATAAGGGTGCTATCTCGGGCGAAGTTTTTGCGTTGAACCAAGATGCGGCCCGTGCGGACGTCGCGCCATGTGAAGTCAACGACGACGGTGATTTGGGTTTCTTGCGGGAGGTTATTTTGGAAACGGTTGGTAAGAACCGATTCGGTAATGTCGTGGATGGTGCCGGTGAGGACGGAATCGGCCTTGCCTTCAGGCGCTAGCCTGAAGGGTGTGCGGGCCTCGATGTTTTTATCAATGGCTTCAGTCAGGCGAAACTCCCATTGCCGCCGGAACGTGCGATTGGCGAAGATCGGGACGGCGACGGTGCGAATGCTGGTTGGGTAGAGCGATTTGCCGCTGTAGCCACAGCCGGCCAAGTTTGTGAGCAGCAGGGTTAATAACAGCAGCGGCAGCGAGAGCCTCGCCATGCTTTGCCAATAATAGGTTGTTGCCAAGCGAATCGTCATTTGCCGGCCTCCTGCGGAATGCGACTGGCAAGCTCTTTACGAGCCTTATTTGCCCATTGGGTATCAGGCCAGTTGTTGATGACACGTTGGTAATAGAAAGCCGCGGCTTTGGGTTTGCTTAACCGCCAATATGTGCGGGCAATTTCGAGTTCCTGTTTGCCTTCGACCTGATAGATGCGTTCTTCGAGAGCCTTGACTTGCAGCTCTTTGCCGAGCTTGGGGTATGTTTCGGTTAAAGATTCCAAACGAGCCTCGGCATCGCGCAGGGGGGTAAGGTCGAACCTGGCCCCCTTGAACATGGCGAGCGAAGTTTCGGCAAGACGGACAGTGGCCAGCGGAGCAAACTGGCTGTAGGGATAGCGGCGCAGGAAATCTTGATAGCGGGAGAGCGCTTCGCCGTAATCGTGGTCAAGATAGTAGTAATTGGCGATGCGAATACCGGCCAATTCGGCAAGTGGCGAACCGCGCTGGCGGTTTTGCACGCGATCGAGCAGTTTGATGGCATCGCCGGTTACGGGCAAAATGCGCATGTGCAAAAACCGCCGCTTGTAGCCATGCAGGAATGCCTCGGCGATATCGTACTCGCGCTTGAGGGCTACGTTGTAAAGCGGGCTGTTAGGAAAATTATCCAAGAGGTCTTCATAGGGAAAAAGTGCGGAGTACAAGTTGCCTTGGGCGACGCGAGCGTCGCCTTTTAGCAGCAGCACCTGAGGGACAAGCGGATTGGTGCGATTTTTTTTAAGCCATTTTGATGCGCGGTCTTCAACCTTGCCGGGATGACCGGCTTTAAGCAGTTGAATCATGGAGGCAACCTGACCCTGCGGAGTGTTGGGGTTGGCTGGCACAACCGGAACCCACACGCCATTTTTAAGCACCCAGTTGGGGCGCGGCCCGGTGGTTGCAGTTACGGCAGCAGCCTGTGCCGGCGGCTCGGTAAAAATTGCCGAGCTTAATGAGGTAAGCAGAGCGGTGCAGCAGGCGAGCGCGACGGCGGATTTATGGAAGCGTACTTTCATCACGCAGGCAGTATAAGCGCCCAGTGGCCGACGGCCAACTGTTCAGACTGGCCGAGCTTGGCGTCGTTGTTTGCGGCTGTAAACCATGTTGGTGTGACGGTATTCGGCGGATGCAGTTGGCAAGGGACGGCGAGATGGGCGACTGTGCGCGGGTGGCAGGCTTTGCGCCGGCGACAGGGCGGGTATACTGCCTTCGGCAGATTTTTTAAAAGGGACACTGATGGGTAAAACCCAAACGAATACGCCGGAATACCTGCTCGCCCGAATTGAAAAGTTGCGAGGTGCCATGGCCAAAGCCAAGGTCACGTCGCTGCTGGTAACCAATTTTCCGGATGTGAGTTATCTCACCGGTTTTGAGGGGGATGATTCATGGGCGGTGGTAACGCCTAAAAACATTTGGCTGATTACGGATAGCCGCTATGAGGAGCAAGTTCAGAGGGAGTGCCCGTGGGTGCGGACTGTTGTGCGCCGGCAGGGCTTGGCGTTGGAGGTTGCACGCATTGTTATGCGGGAAAAGATTGAGAAGCTGGGAATACAGCAGGACATTCTTACGCTGCGGCAATTGGAGATTTTGCAGAAAGAGTTGAAGAAGGCAGGCCGGGTTAAACTCGCGCCTGTTCTGGAGATGGTGCTTACGCTTCGTGCGGTGAAAGATGCCCGGGAAGTGAGTTTAATAGAGCGGGCATCCGTGATTGCCGAGGATGCGTTTTTGGCGGTAAAGGCGTCGCTTCGCGTGGGTATGACCGAGAATGAAATTGCTGCGGCGCTTACGTATGAGATGCGCAAGCGGGGTGCGCAAGATTCCAGCTTTGACGCCATTGTAGGGATTAATGCCAACGCGAGCCTTCCGCATTACCGCCCGGGCGAGGTGCGGTTGGAGAAGGACTCGTTTATTCTTGTGGATTGGGGCGCCCGGTTTGCTGGGTATTGTTCAGACCATACCCGGATGATTTTTATGGCAGAACCGCCGCGGAAGATTCGAGAAATTTATGGCATTGTCAAGCAGGCGCAGCTCGCGGCGATTGAAGCCATCAAGCCCGGCTGCACGGGCCGGCAGATAGATAAAATTGCCCGCGACATCATAAAAAAAGCGGGATATGGCAAGTGCTTTCGGCATGGCTTGGGGCATGGCATCGGCCGCAATATCCATGAGCAGGTGCCTATTTCATGGCATGCCAAGAATGTTTTAGAGCCGGGAATGATTATTACAATTGAGCCGGGCATTTATCTGCCGGGCATAGGCGGCGTTCGCTTGGAGGATGATATTTTGGTGACGCCGACGGGGCATCGGGTGCTGGGCGAGTTGCCAAAGGACATAGAGTCGGCCAAGATTTAACGGCAAGGGGCGCGTAAGCCTCGCGGTGAATGACTACAGGAGATTCAGCGGCATGGCAAAAGAAATGTTTACCGACAACAAGCGTGTGAAAGATCTCGTGAAGCTGATGGCCGACCATGGCCTGACGGAGATTGAGCTTGTTGAAGATAAAGCGAGCATTCGGTTGAAACGCGATCTGCCGCAGCAGATGCTGGCGGCAGCTCCGGCGATGGTACAGGCGGCGCCGGTGCATGCGGCGCCGGTTACAGCGGTAAGTGCGGCGGCTGTTTCAACGGCTGGTGCGGCTGTGGATGATGAAGCGGGGCTGATACCCATAAAATCGCCGATGATCGGGACTTTTTACACGGCGGCCAATCCGGAAAGCGAACCTTATGTAAAGGTTGGTTCGAGGGTGCAGGAAAAGACGGTGGTTTGCATTATTGAAGCGATGAAGGTGTTCAATGAGATACATGCCGAGGCTTCGGGTACGGTGGTGAAAATGCTGGTTCAAAACGGGCAGGCCGTGGAATACAACCAACCGCTGTTTTTGCTTAAGCCATGAGTTTTGGCTGATGGGAGGCGCCGGGCAACGGCATTGGGGCACGGTGATGTGGTCTTAAGCAACGCTAACTCTGGTAGAGGAACTGATGTTTTCACGCATACTGATAGCCAATCGTGGTGAAATTGCTTTGCGCATCATACGGGCGTGCAAAGAGCTGGGCGTAGAGTCCGTTGCGGTATACAGCGAGGCGGATCGCGGTGCGGCGTATCTGAAGCTGGCGGATATGGCCATTTGCATTGGTCCGGGGCCGGCGGCAGAGAGCTACTTGAATATACCGCGCATTATTTCTGCGGCAGAAGTTGCGGATGTACAGGCAATTCATCCGGGGTTTGGGTTTTTATCGGAGAATGCGCACTTTGCCGAGGTGTGCCGCAGTTGCAAGATTGAGTTTATTGGGCCTTCGGCCGAGTCTATGAAGCAGCTTGGATCGAAGCTGGCGTCGAAGGCACTCGCGAAGGAATGCAATGTGCCGCTGACGCCGGGGAGCGATGGGCCGGTTAAGTCGGAAAAGCAGGCTGTGGAAGTGGCGCAAAAGATTGGATACCCGGTCATTATTAAAGCGTCGGCCGGCGGCGGCGGCCGCGGCATGCGGGTGGCGCATAACGATATTACGCTCAAAAGCTCCCTGAAGGCAGCGCAGGCGGAGGCCGAGGCCGCGTTTAAGGATTCAACGGTATTTATTGAAAAATATCATGAGGAGCCGCGCCATGTTGAAGTGCAAATACTTGGCGACAAGCATGGGCATGTGATTCATTTGTTTGAGCGCGACTGCAGTCTGCAACGGCGGCATCAGAAGTTGGTGGAAGAATCGCCGTGCCCGGTGATAGACCAGAAAACGCGGGAGGAACTTTGTGCCTCGGCGGTGCGGCTGGCGAAGGCGGCCAATTATTACTCGGCGGCGACGGTCGAGTTTATTATGGACAAAAACCGCAAGTTTTACTTTTTGGAAGTCAATACCCGAATTCAGGTGGAACACCCTGTTACGGAGATGGTAACCGGGCAGGATTTGATTCAATGGCAGTTGCGTATTGCATCGGGCGAAAAGTTAACGCTGGAGCAAAAGGACGTTCGTTTGAACGGCTGTGCGATCGAGTGCCGCATTAATGCGGAAGATCCCGATAGAAATTTCGCGCCTTGCCCGGGCACGCTGGAAGAGTTTGCCGCGCCGGGCGGGCCTGGCGTACGACTGGACTCCCATGCGTACCAGGGGTACCGGGTAGGCCCGAACTACGACAGCATGATCGGCAAGCTCATTGTACATCGCCCGACGCGGGCGCAAGCGATTGCGACCATGCGCCGCGCTTTAGAAGAGTTTCGGATTGGGCCGGTGAAAACCACCATTGGGCTGCATCGGCATATTATGGCGACGCAAGACTTTCAGCAGGCTAACATTGATACCGGATGGGTGGAGCGCACACGCAAACTGGGCTGATAACATTTGGGAGTGCGGCGGATGCGGCGTTTTAGCGCTAAGATAGCCGGATGGGCTTGGCTGCTGACTGCGTTCTTTGCGCTTGGTCGGCCGGTATTAGCATCGGCTGCCGCGGCTCCTCCGGCGCCGCGGCCCGCGGAGACGGTGACACTAACGGGCGTGATACATTCGCCAAGCCCGATAAGTAAAATTGAAGCGGTAAATCGTGTGCGGGCTGATGTGCAGGCGGTGAGCCGGGGCAAGGCGGGGCCGTGGGTGTTTCCCGGAACTTGGGATGCAGCAACCGGGCGGTTTACCATTGCTGATGTGCCCGCCGGGCATCATTACGATTTAATCGTTTGGAACAAACAGGCGCGATGGGAAGGTGTCAACATGGCGTATTACCGCCTGTTTACACCCTACGGACATTGGACAAAGGCTGACCGGGCCTGGTTGGATACATTTATTGAAAAGGTGCGGCGCTTCACCAACTACAATCGGCCCCTATGGGTTGCGGCAGATCATCGGCATGCTACAGCGGTCATTATGCAGCTTAGGACGACGAACTTTTACTCATCGAAGGGCGGCGAGGTAATATTCAGGGTGGCGGTGTGGTATTTTCAGCGATTTTATGGAGGGTGGCAAAAAATAGACAACATGGGCATTGTACTTACGCGATGGCGCGGGCCGGGTAATCAAATACCCAACCCATGGCAGTACTTGCCGGCGATTGGCGGCATTAAGGTATCGCGTGATGGGCACTTTAAGGCGATTGATGTGACCTTGCCGTCGAAGGCGAGTGTGCACTGGGGGTTGGATGGAGCTATTCCGACGGGGCATTAGCCCAAAGTTCCACCTTCTCTGGCACGCATCTCAGCGCTGTAACCTCTTGTTAAATCCAGCTTTACGTCACGTTTGCGGCCGATTTTTGCCGGCAAAGTGT
>JAJXZA010000117.1 GCA_021780285.1 Planctomycetota bacterium | reverse complement strand
TCGATGCGTTGCGCTTTGGAGCGCCTCCTCATGGCGGCATTGCGCTGGGTCTTGATCGCTTAATCATGCTCATGCTCAACCGCGCAAGCATCCGCGAGGTTATAGCATTTCCCAAAACCCAGAGTGGAAGTGATCTCATGACAGAGGCTCCCTCCCCCGTCGAGCCTCGGCAATTGCAGGAGTTAGCGATTGCCGCCATCAAACCCCAGGTTAAAACTTAGCGAATGCTCGGAAGAAGCTGATTTTTGTGGCAATGCGTCCAGGGCATAAGGCGCAATGATGTACCCGCTAGGCTCGGCGCTCGGAAGCAACTACAATATCAAGCAGGAGCAACTGGCCGAGGAACAGCCGAAAAAACGCGCAACCGCTGGGGACGGGAGCGCCTTGCAGCGAAGGTTAGTTTTACAAACATGCTGAACTGTACAAAAACCAAAATTGTGGCCACGCTGGGACCGGCCTGCGCCAACCCGGAACTGTTCAACCGAATGGCTCACACCGGAGTAACCATTGCGCGGCTGAATTTTTCCCATGGATCGGTCGAAACGCGGCTGCAGTACCTGCAGACCGTCCGCCAGGCGCAAAATCAGTACCCGGTTGCCGTCATGGGCGATCTCTGCGGACCCAAAATACGCCTCGGCAAAGTTGCCGACGGCGGCATGCAGGCCGCGACGGGCGATCAAATTACGATACAGCGCGATGACGTAATCGGCGCCAACGGCATCCTAAGCTCCAATACCCCCTGCCTCGTGGATGATGTTCAAATTGGGCAGAAGGTGCTCATTGATGATGGCATGATCCGAATGCTGGTGGTAGACAAACTGCCGGGCAGAATCATCTGCCAGGTTACGCATGGCGGGCTTATTCAAAGCAATAAAGGCCTGAATCTTCCCAACACACGCCTGAGCATACCCAGTATTACCGATAAGGACTGGACAGACCTCGACTGGGCCGTTAACCAAGACCTCGACTACATCGCACTCTCATTCGTCCGATCCAGCGATGACATAATTGCGGTGCGACAATTTCTGGATAGGCGGCGGTCCAATATTGACGTAATAGCTAAAATTGAAATGCCCCAGGCGGTGGACGATCTTCCCGCGATTCTCGACGCCGCAGATGGCGTGCTGGTGGCTCGCGGTGACATGGGCGTCGAGATGGAACTGACCTCTGTGCCGCTGATTCAAAAACAGATTGTGGCTGCCGCACACGATGCCGGAAAACCGGCAATTGTTGCCACGCAAATGCTTCAGTCCATGTTAGATAATCCATCGCCGACAAGGGCCGAGGTCTCTGATGTAGCCAATGCCATTCTCGACCGCGCCGATGCGGTTATGCTCAGCGGCGAAACATCTGTCGGAAAATATCCGCTTGAAGCCGTACAAACGCTGCGCGACATTGCCGAGCGCACCGAGCGCTATATGGTGCAACATAACATCGAAGTTGAACCTCCCAAATTGCTCCAACTTACACACCACCGCACGGCGGCCATCGCCCACGGTGCCAGACTAATAGCCAAAGATATCAACGCGCGGCTGGTGGTGGTTTGGTCCCAGGCGGGCGGATCCGCCCGATACCTTTCCAAAAACCGGCTGCCGATGCATGTGGTTGCGCTCTCAACAGACCCCGCCGCAGTTCGCCGCATGGCGCTGTACTATGGCGTTATGCCGATGCGCATGGATATACCGCGTCACTTTGACGATTTGCCCGGCATGGTGGATGATTTGGTCAAGCGTTTTGGATGGGCGCAGCCCGGCGAGAGAATTTTAATTGCAGCCGGATCGCCCCTGGGCACCGCAGGGGCAACCAACAGTCTAAGCGTGCATACAGTTGGCGAGGCGGCAAGCTGAGGTCTTGACGCCCAGAGTTGCGGGTGCTGAACAATCATTGTGTGAATCGGGTGGTAAGGATGCTTCATCTAAAACTCTTAAACAACTGGACTCAACAACTGCGGGCAATCGTCTTGGCAAGTTGTTGCCTGCTGGCCCTCGGTTGCGGCGAGTTGGAAAACTATCCGCCTGGGCAACCTGGCTGGCACACATCCGATTACTCGGTGGTTTTTGGGCGGCTTGAGCATAGCCGTTCTAATGCTTCGCAATGGGTGCTGCGTTATGAGTCTGTTACCACTGCGGATACATATGGAGGCAAGTTTCGGCTGAGCCCAACACAAATGTTTAACTGTCTGGCGCCCGGCGATCAAATTGAAGTTATTGGCAAGCCCATGGTCAAAGCAAAGCAGTCCGCCGGGGCCGAAACGACCTACCGGGTACAAACCGTGTATTATTGGCTTAGTTCAGGCCGACGTTCGGTGCTTACTCGATAAGTCGCTCGCCAGGGCAAGTTGCCGTGCTGCATTTACTACCCACCCATTTCGCGATAATAGCGGCGCATCAACTCTGCTCGCGAGAGCAGCCCTCGGATGACGGATGCTTTATGCCCTACTGGATTGTCTAAAACGGGAAGACGCGCTACTTCATGACGCGAAAACATTTCCAAAGCCACATCCAGCGGCGTTGTGGATCGCAGTGGAGGAATATCCGTCCGAACCACTTCCCCAACCAGAAGCAATGGCGCGGATTCCGGCTCCAGCATCACGATTTTCAATTCATTGATAGTCAGCATCCCAAGGTAATGCCCTGCAGAATCAGTCACAATAAAATCGTTGATATCACTGGCATGACTGCGATCAAGAATGCTAGAAAGCGGCTCATCGGGTCGAGCTAGATGGGCCTTGTCCAGCGTGAGTTGGTCAACCGTAAGGCGCTGCATCGCGCTGATACCCACGGCGGAGCCAAGCTTTACACCCATGTGCCTCAGCGGAAGCGTATAAAGACTTTCACCAACCACAAACTGCTGGCACACGGTGGCGGTGACTGTCGCCAGCATTGCCGGCAGCATAACGCCATAATTGCGCGTAAGTTCAAACAAAAGTATAATTGCCGTCAGTGGCGCCTGCGTGGCTGCGGCTAAAACAGCGCCCATGCCAACCAGAGCGTAACTCGTCGGGTCTATGGCAGCGCTGTAATGATGTAAAATAATGCCCAGAGCGCCGCCACCGGTTGCGCCGATAAATAGCGCCGGCGCAAATACACCGCCAGATCCACCGCTACCCAAGGTAAAGGCGGTGGCAACAATCTTTAACAGACATACGACTGCTAAAAACTCAAGCGTAAGCTGCACGGCCTGACCGGCAATAATATGGCCTGAGGCATACCAGCCCGGATCCAAGGCCCGGTGAATCGTCGGATAGCCATCAGCAAAGATTGGGATGTAACCATCACTAAATCGCTGATGCAGAAATGGGTCGTGCGAAAACAGCGCCAGCAGAATAATACCGCACGCTCCAGATAACGCCGCCCCTAGGATCGGTAGAACAAAGGCGGGTATTTTTTTTGCAACCCGCTGCGAGAGCAATTCAATTGCCCCCATCCAGCGGGTAAAAAGCACCGCCAGTAGACCACAAAATAGCCCCAGCACAAGATAATATGGCAATTCGTTAAAGGTAAACACCAGATTGCTGCCCTGAACCGGCATCTGAAACAAGCCCG
>JAJXZA010000048.1 GCA_021780285.1 Planctomycetota bacterium | reverse complement strand
CACGATAAGCTTCTTGGCCAAGCTTTAAGACACCAACTTACAACAAATTGGCACCGCTGCAGCCTTCGACGCCATACGCCAATACAATTTTGTGAATTTTGAGGACGAGACAACGCAACCGGCTCGGTAGCTCAGAACCCAGACTTCGCCCGGCGGGGAGAGCAGGCCAACAGAGAATGTGATAAGTAGAGCATGTTGCGCGCGTAACTCGCAAATAGCGGGGCCATGTGTGGAAAATCAGCATAACGTCTCACGCCCCCACCACGACATCGGCTCGCCGGTTGGCGGGCGTTATGTCAAGTCGTATCACTTTGCCCTGGCGATATTCACATTCCACCACGGTATTTTTGGGCGCATGCAATTTGAAGGTAACATCCCAGTGCCGGGGCCATGCGGGCAACAGCAGAATTTTATCACCGTCGGCCTGCAGCAGCATCGTATTGGTGGTTTCCAACAGATTCCCGCCATGGTTTTGATCGGGCAGCCAGTCATAATTCGGCCCCCAGGTCGCAGGCCAACGGTACCTGCTGTTGGAGTTGGCACATTTGATCTGCAAAATACGGGCGGCTTCATCCGCCATGCCCAGCACGGCCGCACAGTTGCTGTCATAACCCCAGCCGACATCCAGATGAAAACGCCGCATTTTATAGGCATACACGGCCTGTTGATAATGAGCTTTGCCGGGCCGATACAACTTGAAGGGCCAGACCGGATAAAGTTCCGGATTCTCCGTATTGTGTTGCTCCGCGGGGTTGTATTTTTCCGCTGGCGACAGTTTGCGCACCACTTTCCCCTGGTAGTTCGCCATCTGCGCGGGAACCGCCGGGGCGGCCGCTCGCATCCGCTCGAAAAATTTCTGCCGCTCGTGCGGCACCAGCTTCGCCGGCAGGGCGCAGAGCCGATCGGTAATGGCATTGAGACCCGCGCAGTTGGGCGCATCGTTAATCACACCGTACCAAAACGATTCCAAGCACTGCGTGGGATTGAGAATAATTTTGCCCGCTGCGTCCCGCGCAAAGCGCTGGTCAAACCAATCCAAAACCCCCACCGCCATCGGAACCAGCCGTTCTTGGAGGAAAGTTTCGTCCTGACTGTAGTCCCAATAATTGAGCATCAGGTTGACCAGTTCCAGCCCCTGATCCCAAGAGTGCTTGATATACCCGTTCGTCACATCATTGATGGGCAAGCCGCTGCGATTCCAGCCATAGTCCCCATTCGCATACGTTCCCCAGGGGGTCATGGTTTCTGGAAAATAGCATCCTTGAACATGGTGATAGAGTTTGGCACGCGCGGTGCAAACCGGTCGAGCGCGCTCATACGTGTCAAAAAGTGCGGCCATCATATCGGTATCGCCTTGCGCCGGCATGGGATGATACATGTGCCGCGTGTTTTGCCACCAATAGCAGTTGCCCCAGGTACGCCAATCGGCATTCCAAGGCTGGCCCATCGCGGCGGGTTCGACGGTAAATTGCCCGCCGTTAAATCGAATCGGAAAGTTTCCACGACCACCGCAGGCCTGCATATAACGTTGCCGGTTGTAGCCTCGGGTAATGCTTGAAGCCGAGTCGCTCGTATGATGCAGCACCATTTTGCCATCCATGTAGATGCATATGTCGCCGGTCGCTGCATCCACGGTGGCGGCCACATGGACCCAGCGGTTAAGTGGAATGGGGTGCTGAGTGACAATCAGCGGCGGCACGGTATTGCCAACAACCAGTCGCAGCGTATCGTCGGGATAGGTATCAAACAAAAAGCCGTCGTCTAGGCCGGGGGTCAGTTTGTTGAATATGCGCCCCGAGCCTTTGGCCTTGAGTTTGATCCATGCCGCCAAGGTCATGCCGCGGGAAAAGTTAAATTGGGCTGGAGCAACTTTGGCCGACCCGCCGCGGCCTTGAGATAGCAGGGTCCGACGATTGGGAACCGGCGCATCGTGCCGACCCGCAGCCAGAGCGTTTATTTTGTTTGCACCAAGAGCTCGCGAATACACACTCCAGATGCCCAGGGTTCCGGGAAACTTATTCTGGCCATTGGAATCAATACCGACCAGCAGCGAATGGCGCTCTCCCGGAATCTTGATGCCGACATTGCCATTGACCGACACCCACGAGCGCTGCCAGAAGGCGTGCCACCAGGCGGTGGTCCGGATCAGCGCTGCGTCCGCATCCGCAGCGAGCTGCGACTGCGTCTTCGCCTCCTGCAACCAGATTTCTGGGGTTTTGCATTGCATGCAGGGCACGGCAATGCGCAGGGCAAAAGTCTTAACCGGCTCGGAGGTTTTAATGCTTCGCGCCGAGGCCCCGACAAAACCCGCTCCAGTCACATAGCCGCCGAAGGTGCGATGAATCAGCGGATCTACAATGGTATCGGCAATGGATTGCAGCGACTGGAGCTTGATCGTGTCGGCCACGCACGATTTTTCGTTGCGATGATACCAGACCAGCGTATCGGGCGGACCGGCCGGAAACACATCGGCCGATTCAATCAATGCGAATGGCGCGCCCCGCATGGCCCAGGCCGAAAAATCTTCCCCGCTGGCTAAGGTATGCTCCTTCTCGCGCCAGGTTTCAATACTTGCCGTTACTTCCAGAGCGATTTGTGTTTCGCCAGTAATATGCACCACCGGATGATCGCTATCCACAAATACGCGCAGAGTAGTACGCGAACCGTCAGTTCCGAGGATGAGTGTGCACACGCCGTCGTGCAGGCTCAGTGACTGGAGAAAATCGCTGCCAGAGACCAACGGATTCGGCTGCAATGCCAGTCGCAGGGCCCCGACTTTCAAAATGCGATTCACTTCGCTGAACGAATCACTGCGGCTGAAGTAAAAATGCAACTCGCCCTTGCTTGTTGCCCAAAAGTTGATGCCCACTTCGCCATTGCCCATGGGCATCGAACCGGCGGCATCCTTGCTGGGGCTGTTCCATACCACATCGCACTCTTTGAGCCAGGCCGCAGGATCACGACTCGAAGAGCCGACCGCCGCATGCGGCGGCAGCGAAGCGGCAACGGCGGCCCGCGTGCGGTTCGGGCTCACCATCGCCGTAGCCGCAAGGGCGCCCGTCGTCAGCGCCATAAACTGTCGTCGGCTGGTCTTTTTGGAAGAGGGCATAATGTTTCTCCGCAAAAGCTGTTACAGCAAAAACCTCGCCCTGCCCCAGTAGGGGTCCATCGCGGCGGCAATGCCACAAATGGCGGGCTATTACCATTAGCATTAACGCCGCCGATCAACCGGTATTGCCGTCAGGATTGAACATTATAGCCCAAAGTTCCTTATATAGAAAACGCATTTCACCCGCGTAGGCCTTGGGGGTCTGCCAATTTTTCTGGCGTGACGCGATATTTCATCGTCATAACCCATGTTTTTGTAGTGCAAATGCCGTTTGGTATGATTCGGCATGGCCCGACGCCCGATTTATTGGCAGACCCAGGCCTTGCGAATTGTTCAAAAATCAGCTTCCCCGTACTGGGCACACCTCCAGAAGGTCCAACGCCCGCCGCTGCAATGCGGTCGGCTCCGCATACTTGATGAACTTGGCCACCACAGCGCCTTTCTCGTTA
>JAJXZA010000195.1 GCA_021780285.1 Planctomycetota bacterium | reverse complement strand
CACGAGTCGTGGACAACTGATAATGACCACGGCTCTGCGCCTGCGCGACACAGATGTGGCCAAGTTTGCTGCTTGATGCATGCGAAATATTCTTGCTAAGAAAACAAGATGTTACAGGTGTGCAATGTAGTGGTTATCGCGGCAGCCGGGCGTGATCGGATTATCAGGCCCCGTAGGCGCGGTTTTTTCTTCGGAACTCAATCGGTGTGAGTCCCAACTCGCGCTTAAAAATGCGGTGCATGTACTGAATGCTTGAAAAGCCCACCTGCCGCACGATGCTTGTGAGTTTGAGATCGGTGTTGATCAGCATCTCCCGCGCCCGCTGCAGGCGTATGCGCTGCAGTTCTTCGTGTGGGGGCCGGCCGATCGCTTTTTCAAAGCGCATCTCAAGCGTACGCCGCGACACGCACACATGGTCGAGAATATCTTCCACGGAAATGGGCTTGCTGACACGCTCTCGGATAAACCGTATGGCATCCGCAACGACCGGGTCGTCCACGCCGACAATATCCGTTGAATGTCGCGCCACCACGCCGACCGGGGCGACTTCTACCGGCGTTTCAGGCTGCTGGTTGTGCATAAGGCCATCGAGGATGCGGGCCGCTTCGTAGCCGATCCGCTGGCAGTTGAGTTCCACACTTGAAAGGCTCGGCAGCGAAATGTCGCATACGAGTTCGTCGTTGTCTACTCCGAGGACGGCGACATCCTGCGGGACTGCGACTCCGGCGTAACGGCAGGCGTCAATGGCCTCTCGGCCGGAAAGGTCGTCCTGGGCAAAAAGCCCCACCGGCTTTGTGAGCTTTTCCAGCCAGGCCGCGAGCTGCAACTGCGCATCGTGCTGGGCTTGGTTGGCCGGCGCAAAGACCTCGCATGACATGCCCGCCTGCTGCACCAACTGCCCAAAATACTGCCCGCGGGCATTGCCCCAGTAGGTGCCCGTGCCATAAAAGGCAAACCGCTTAAACCCGCGCTGGCGCAAATGCTCGAACGCCAGCCGGCACACTTCGCGGGTATTGTTGTTGACCCAGCGGGGGCCTGGGTATGGTCCCGGCTCGAGGCATACAACCGGAATATTTCGGCTCTGCAGTTCGCTGGCCAGTGCAGCATTGGCAACGCGGCCGATGGCGGCATCAATCGTCCAGATGTCGCTGGGCGGGAGCCGCTGTTCAAAATCGCCGGGCTGAATATAAAAATTCCATGTGGTGTGAGCTCGCGCGTAATTGCTGATGCCGCGCATGACGCCACGACCAAAAGATCGGGACGTTTCCATGAGAATTGCAACGACGGGTGGTCCGTGCCGGGGCTTGCGTGCGGCGGCCTTTGCCGAGGCTTTATTGCCTTTCGCGTTCATAAAGTCCTTTCTGAAGGCTTGACGGAAGATGCCTGCCCTGTCGGCCCGGCCGGTGCAATAAAATGGAGTGCCGCCAACAGCCTATAAAGCGAAATGCTATCGTTATCCCATGTTAACGTCTATCATACTTTACGCAAAACATATCATCACTTGCGCAAAGCTATATGCAGCGCGGCCAGCGGGCCGTGAGCGCAGTAGAACAGTCGGAGAGGTAAATAAGAACCATAAGTGCCGGTTGGCGGCAATAAACCGCAGACGAAGGTTGTTCGCAAACGCGAATTACCGGCTTTGTTGTTTTCGTGCATCAAAGCGGCGTCTTGAGCGTTGTAATTGGCGTGCGGTTGATGCGCTTGGGGCGCAGCAACTAACCTTGGTCTGTATCGGCATTTTACTTGTTGCAGGTGACGCAACCTGCCTGCCGGGCGGATGATGGCATTGGCCGGAAGGTACCTTCGGTAACTGCAGCTTTTGATAGTATCGAAGCTATGCAGCGGCTTGGCCAGTTTATATTGGAGCTTGTTGGTACAGGCTCCTGGGCAAAACGGATTGCTAAACCCATTGGAGAGACAACTATGGAATTTGCGAGAGTTATCGGCCATGGAACGGCCGCCGGGGCCCCCGGCAGCAAGCTGCGAAGCAAGTTTACCCGCCATGCGTTCACCCTGATTGAATTGCTGGTGGTTATATCCATTATTGCGCTGCTTATTTCAATTCTTCTGCCGGCGCTGTCACAGGCGCGATCTGAAGCGGAAACCGTGGTGTGCGCCAGCAATATGCATGGCCTTACCCAAGGGCTTACCGAATATCTGGTGTCTGATAACGATGAGTTCCCGCTTAATGGCATATTGTTCCCGCATCATGCGACCTATGACCCTTACGCTAACAATCCAAGCGATCCGAATACAAAGTTCTGGAATAATCAGCAGGATTATCGTCTGCAGGGCGGAGCTCTTTACAACTGGCTCAATGGCTCGATGTCTAATCTCATGGCCGCAGTTACCCAGGGAGGCTTCAGCGGGCCGCCGTATCCGCCGGCGAATCCCAAAATAGCTAAAATATTTATGTGCCCGGCGGACCTTGGCGATCGCTTGGATGGTTCAACCAACAACGGTGGCAACTGCCTTACCATGGACCCGGCCGGTCAAATAAACTCGGGTGTGAGCCAATCGGGTGGGTACTGGAGCTATTCAATCAACTCAGTGCTTAACTCGCAGTCGGCCACGCTCAGCACCATATACAACTCCGGCAGTGGATCGTCGTCGCCCGGCACGCCGCCCGCCACACCCTGGACCTATCCGCTGACGCGCGGAGCCATTACGAACGCCAATTTTGTCGTCTTTATTGAAGAGTCGGCTCGCAACTCTCCCTTTAACGATGAGGTATTTGACCCGCCGGCATTTAACGGAGGCGATCAATTGACCTCGCGCCATCTCGGCGGCGGCAATGTGGGCTTTCTCGATGGCCACGTTGAGTTTGTGCATGCTGTTGAATTCAACAACGTGCCGCAATTCGGCAGCGGCAGCATAACACTATCTGAAGCGATGCAATCACCTATTACCGATTGGTTTATGCCCAACGAATGAGCCGTCCATCGCGCCGCTGCAATCCGTAAGCAGGCATGTCTGGTGCTGCGCAGCTGGCCCAGCGAATGTTTGGTTAAACGCAGCGACAGATTGTGCCCCCAAGAGATTAAACATAAAGAGTTGAAGGCGCGAAGTCATTTTTTGGCGTTCTTATCTATTGCCGCGAAATTGGACTTGCCGGGGCAAAGCTGATGTGTGAAATTTCTATAAAGCTTTGTGCCTTTTGGGTTAAACCGCCGTTCTCCAAGACTCCGATTCTCTACGCGAGATTTCGCCGCAGCGCCCATTCAAAAACGTCGTCTCTGGTGTTTTGGTGATTAACTCCGTCTGCGGACCAAGGTCCCCATTGCGTTTTGATCCCGGGCTGATTGCTGATTTTCAGGCATAGATTGATGCGCTTCCGGCTGTAAAGCACGGTATGGCAGCCAAATAGAGCGGCAATCCGTAATAAACGGCGAATTTCATGCGATGACGATGCCGCGGGTGATTAAGGCATCGGCACATTTTTAAAGTCAAATTTAACAGGCTCTTCGGGCAATCGAGTGGGTAAAAAAGCGTGTTTTTGCCCTGACGCATGAATATATATGATTATGATCCGTGGTGAACTATAACGGAGAGAACTTTCAGTCGGGGGAT
>JAJXZA010000337.1 GCA_021780285.1 Planctomycetota bacterium | reverse complement strand
TATGCTGCTGGTGGATCGGGTCGTAGCCCTAGATGGCGATGAGCGCGCGGTGGGTATTAAAAATGTAAGCTATAATGAGCCGATCTTTCAGGGGCACTACCCCGGCATGCCGGTGATGCCCGGCGTGCTGATTGTTGAAGCGATGGCGCAGCTTTCAGGCCTGTTGCTGTCGCGCAAGTTGGAGCATTCCGGCAAGTTGCCGATGTTGCTCTCGATGGATAAGGTAAAATTACGGCGTCCGGTGACGCCCGGCGACCAGCTTATGCTTGAGGCTGAAACCATTCGTGTTAAAGCTCGCACCGGACATGTGCGCTGTAAAGCCATGGTGGGTGATCAACTTGCCGCCGAGGCCATCATTAAGTTTATGCTGGTGGATGAAGATGCCGCCGGCGGCTCGCCCGGTGTATAAATTGGTCCGGGCCGACAAGGTTGAAAGCGAAACGATATGCCCAAGATTCATCCAATGGCGGTTGTGGAAGCAGGTGCGGAACTGGCCGGCGACGTTGAAGTCGGCCCATTTGCCTACATCGGCCCGCGCGTGCAACTCGGCCCCGGATGCCGCGTCATGCATCATGCCTCCATCGAAGGCAACACCATCGCCGGTGAACGAAATGTGTTTTTTCCATTCAGCAGTTGCGGCCTGGTTTCGCAAGACCTTAAATACCGCGGCGGCGATTGCCGCCTGCTTATAGGTGACGATAACGTCATTCGCGAGCACGCGACACTGCACATCGGCACCGAGGCGGGCGGCGGCATGACCCGCGTGGGCAACGGCAACCTTCTAATGGTCGGCGCACATGTGGCACACGATTGCATCATTTACAACCGGTGCATCCTTGCCAACAACGTGCTTCTCGCCGGCCATGTCGAGGTTCAGGATGGAGCCGTCATTTCGGGGGCCGCGGCTTTGCATCATTTTGTTACCGTGGGCAAACTGGCCTTTATCGGCGGCATTTCGGCGGTTGTGCACGATATACCCCCTTTTATGATCGCCGACGGCAATAAAGCCATCGTCCGCGGCCTAAACCGCACCGGGCTGCGGCGCTTGGGCTACAACGAGCAGCAGCTTGAACCGCTGCGCGTCGCGTGGCGCATGCTCTACAAGCAGGAAGAACCTGTTGCCGTACAAGCCCCAAAACTCGCGGCGCTGTTTCCCGATAACCCCGACATAAAATATCTGCTGGCCTTTATTGAGCTTTCCGCCAAAGGCAAGTACGGTCGCTACCGTGAGTCGCTGCGCGGCGCTTTTGAAAATGGCGACGACGAAGCCGCCACCGCCTGATGAACCCAACTGCGTGAAAACGCACCACAAACTGCTGGAGTCATATTGCCATGCCGACACCCAACGCCGCGCATTCGAGGGTGCTTAATGCCGCCGTGATCGGCGCGGGCCGCATGGGGCGGCACCATGCACGCATCTACCGGCAACTGCCAACCGCCAACCTGCTGGCCGTTGTAGACCCCGACCTTGCCGCAGCCCAACGACTCGCCGAAGAATTCAACTGCCGTGCGCTGGCCGACATTGATCAGCTTCTTGCGCTTGCCGAGCCTCTTCATGCCGCGAGTATTGCCACGCCCACGGTAACGCATCGGGCAATTGCCGAGACCCTGGCTCCCCATGGCGTACATCTTCTTATTGAAAAGCCGCTCGCCCCCAACCTTGCCGACGCCGAAGCTATTGTCGAACTTGCCCGCCGCAACAACTGCGTGTTGCAGGTGGGCCATTCCGAACGCTTCAACCCCGTGGTACTGGCCCTGCGGCAGTACCCGCTCGCGCCGCAGTTTATTGAGGTCACACGCATCAGCCCCATGACATTTCGCAGCATAGATATCGGCGTGGTGCTCGACATGATGATTCACGACATTGACATTGTGCATCATCTGGTGCGGTCGCCGGTTAAGTCGGTCGCGGCGGTGGGTGTCAACGTCATCGGCAAGTACGAAGACGTTGCCAACGTGCGGCTCGGCTTTGCCAACGGCTGCGTGGCCAACCTCACCGCAAGCCGCCTGGCGCTTAAAACGGAGCGTCGCATGCGGCTCTTCAGCCCCGACTGCTATGTAAGCGCCGATTATCAAAAAAAGGCGGGCGTGGTCATTCGCCGCACCGCCAACGAAGCCGAGCTTGAAATGGTGCGCGCAAAAATGGCCGCCAACGAAACCGCCGACCTCTCACAGATAGACTACACCAAACTGGTAAACTACGAAGAACTCGCCGTCGAAGACCGCGAACCGCTCCGCATGGAACTCGAAAGCTTTTTAAACAGCATTCTCACCGGCGCTGAACCGGAAGTCACCGGCAGCGATGGCTGCTCCGCCGTTGACATCGCCATGCGCATTACCGAATCCATCGCGGAACACCAATGGCAAATCAACCAGCACCGGGCGAAGCAATAACTGTTACCGACCCTGTGTAGCGTCAAATACATTCGATGCCGTTTATTCAATCGCATTTGACAGAGTCCGACACAGCTAACATACTGAACTTTATAAATTGACGTGAACCACAGCCAGATTCTGGATTTCCGGGTTGGCTGCCAGTCGAGTTTGCGGAGTTCAGATGGTGCTTGCCACGCCCAACACTTTCGATGCGTGCCGCCAGGTTGACGATTTAATTGATCGAGCCTTGGCGGCCAATGCTTCGGATATTCACCTCGAACCGATTGCCGGCTGCTATGAAATTAAGCAGCGTGTGGATGGCATGCTTACATTGCTCCAAGCCGTGGACACCTCCAGCGGCAGCGAAATGATTAATCGGCTTATCGGCTTATGTTTTTGGCGCGGCTGCTGACATACCGAACCGAAATACCGCAGGAAGGTCGCCTTAGCGTTCATCTGCCACCGCATCCACCGGTGGAAGTTCGTTTGGCGATTATGCCCTGCCGCCATGGTCTGCGAGCCGTGCTGCGTTTACCAACGGCTATGGGAAAATCGCTGGATTTAAGCTCCTTGTGCCTTCCCACCCAGGTCTTGCGCGAACTGCTGCTTTTCGCCCAGTGCGACTCAGGCCTGCTGGCCATCACCGGCCCGGCCGGTTCGGGTAAAACCACCACAGTGTATGCCCTGCTTGAGCATATGGTGCGGCATCACCCGGGGCAGTGCATTATTTCACTCGAAGACCCTATCGAACGAGACATACCGGGTGTCACCCAAATTGAGATTAACCCATTTGGTCAGATGACCCACGCGGCCGCCATGCGGAGCATTTTGCGCCAGGACCCGCAGGTGTTGGCATTGGGCGAAATTCGTGATGCCGCAACCGCTTCGCTGGCCATGCAGGCAGCGCTTACCGGCCACCGGCTGATCTGCACCATGCACGCCGGTTCACCGGCCGCTGCGCTGCGGCGCTGGTGCGAAATGGGTATTGAAACTCATCAAATATCCAGCGCAGTGCGATGCATTGTAACCCAACGGCTGGTACGCAAATTAAATCCGGGCGTTTCGGCAGGTGAGTCTGCTGCGGCGGCACGATACCACGGACGCTTTCCGCTGGCGCAAGTTGCCCGCATGGACGACACTCTACCACTACAGCGCGATATTAGCTCAAGAAAATTTCATTTGCGTGCCGAAGAAGACATGTA
>JAJXZA010000157.1 GCA_021780285.1 Planctomycetota bacterium | reverse complement strand
CGCCAAAGGCGGGCCGGTCGTACGTACAAGGGTTTTGCACAAGGAGTGTTATATGCAAAGCGGTATTTCAAGGCTGATGGGCAAGTTGAGCGGCGTCATGCTGATGGTGGTCGTGCTGCTGGCATTGGCCTGGCAGGGCGTATGCCGGGCGGATGCCAGCGTGGCATCGCTGCAAAAAGCGGTGCAGGCCGGCCACTTCGCGCAGGCCATTAAGGCGGTGCAGGCTGCGCTGCCGTCGAGTCCGGATGCCATTGCCGCACAGCTTTATTTTATTGAGGCACAGGCGTTTACCGGCGAAAAAATGTATGCCCGCGCTGCGTTAGCTTATTTGCGGTTACCGTTTACCTACCCCGATGACCCGATGGCTCCGGCCGCTTTGCTCGCAGCGGCCAATTTGGAGACCAACGAACTCAAAGACCCGGCTGGCGGCCAGCGGCTTAAAAACCTGCTGCTGGGCATGTATCCAAAATCGGCTCAGGCAAAGACGGTTGCAAAGAAGCACTGACCGCGGTTGGCTCTGCCGTGGCAAGGCTTGTGCGCCTGCGGTCTGGCTATGGGCGGGGGCCTTTCGGTGGATGGGCGGTGCGATAGTGCGGTGTGCCTGTTTGAGTTGATACGGAATTGCGGTTGTGATTCGACGATATTTATGCCCGTTTAAGGCGCATCGCTTGCCGCACGTTGTGACCGACGTTTTGGTAATCGGCGGCGGAGTTGCCGGCCTGCGCGCGGCGATTGCGGCGGCGGAGGGTGGGGCCGATGTGCTGCTGGTGTCTAAGCAGCAACTTTCTGAATCAAACACTTATTGGGCGCAGGGCGGCATTGCCAGCGTGATGCAGCCGCCCGACAGCTTTGAAAGCCATATAGCCGATACGCTCAAAACCGCCTGCGGCCTCGGCGACCGCGCGGCGATCGAAACAGTGGTGCGTGAAGGCCCGGCCCGCATAGAAGAACTGATCCGCTGGGGCGCGAACTTTGACCGCGAAACCGATGGGCGGCTGT
Organism: Planctomycetota bacterium; assembly: GCA_021780285.1. Classification (GTDB taxonomy): domain Bacteria; phylum Planctomycetota; class Phycisphaerae; order WQYP01; family WQYP01; genus JABEVB01. The sequence continues at coordinate 2,594 of JAJXZA010000157.1, read as the reverse complement.
CATTTGCACGCGAGGGTGGCCACAGCTATGCCCGCATTGTACATGCGCTGGGCGACGCCACCGGGCGTGAACTGGCCAACTGCCTCTCGGCGGTGGCCCGGCGTATAGAACAAATATCTATCCTTGAGCATACGTTTGTGCTTGATGTTGTTACCATCGAGGGGCGCTGCGCGGGTGTAACGGCCTGGCGCAAAGACCGCGGTTTGTTCATGATTTTTGCGCCGTGCACGCTATTGGCCAGCGGCGGAGCCGGAGCAGTTTACCGCGAGACCACTAATCCGCTGATTGCCACCGCCGACGGCCACGCCATGAGTTGGCGGGCCGGGGCCATTGTTCGCGACATGGAGATGGTGCAGTTTCATCCGACGACGATTTACATTGCCGGTGCTACGCGTGCTTTGGTAAGCGAAGCGGTGCGCGGCGAAGGGGCGACGCTGATTGACCGCAACGGCTATCGGTTTATGAAAGACTATCATCCCGATGGCGAATTGGCCCCGCGCGACGTTGTCTCGCGGAGCATTCTCAAGCAGATGGTAAAAACCAATACGACGCATGTGTTTTTAGATGCGCGGCACATGTCGGAGGAGGCGTTTAAGCATCGCTTTCCGGGCATTTATGACATGTGCCAGAGTTTTGGCATCAACCCGGCCAAGCAGCCCATACCCGTGCACCCGAGCGCTCATTACATGGTGGGTGGCGTTGCGACCGACTTGTTTGGGCGCACCAGCGTTGAGCGCCTTTATGCCATCGGCGAATCGGCCTACACCGGTCTGCATGGGGCAAACCGGCTGGCAAGCAACTCGCTTATTGAGGCGTTGGTTTTTGGCAAAAGAGCTGGCGAAAGCGCCGCCCATGAACTGCCCCGCGAAAGGCGCAATCCAGAAATTCCGCGGCTAAGCGCGGATGTTCCGCCGAGCCAGCGGACCGAACTCGACACGCAGGATATTCTCAGTTCGCTGCGGTCGCTTATGTGGCGCAACGCGGGCATAGAGCGCGTCGCTCCGCGGCTCGAAGAAGCCCTGGAAATTGTGGAGTTTTGGTCGCGGTATGTGCTCGATAAAGTGTTTGACCAGCCCGCCGGCTGGGAGTTGCAGAATATGCTGCAGGTGGCCACGCTGATTGTAAAAAGCTCTCAACTGCGGCAAGAAACGCGCGGCGTGCATTACCGCACCGACTTCCCAGAAACAGACGACAAAAACTGGCGCTGCCACCTGGATTGGGCTAGCAGCAGCCAGATGGCGGTAAAAACGCCGGTGGCAGGGTAAAAATTGGTATAGTGCCCAGAGCGGGTACCGGTCTTATCACTCTCACGGGTTATTGCGGGCGGTCTGCCGGATATTAAAAAGCTGCAGTAGCGAAGCCTTGATGTCTGCGTGGTAATCGTCCAAGCCAAAACCACTGAGTACTGCGTGATCAAATGCTTCCCGATCTGTTTGTGTCAGCTCCTCTGGCAGTGGCAGAGGAGGCCTCGCGAGCAGGGGTGCGACGGCTCTTTGGATCGCGTCGCTGGTCTCGGGATTGAGCTTTTTATGATCCAGCATGTGGAAGTGCCGTCGGAGTTTAGTTGCGTTGAGGTCTAAAGCGCCCAAGCCACGGCCAAATCCCGCGGCCTCGATCAAGAACATACCGACAACGCTATTGAGCAGGGCGTGTTGCAGTTCGATATTTTTTTGAGTTTTCTCCAGCGATCTAAATGCGATCAGCCTCTGGTTAATGAAGGTTGGATTGTCAAGGCGATAGACCACCAGTTTTTTATCTGGGTTCAAAGAAAGAGCAAGGTCGGCCAGGGAGTCGGGGCGCATTTCGTACCACTGCATTCCGGCTCGTTCCAGAACATCCGGCAATTTGTTTCCGGTGCCGTTGGTTGCTGTGCGGAACCGACTTATCCATCCCAATGCACCGCTACAGCCCGTTGCTTCGAGCTGCGCAATCGTTTGTCCACAACAAAACGCTTCGCGGTCAGGCTGGGCTACCAGGGTATTTTGCAATTGTGTGGAGAAGAGCGCCGGGTGAATGAATTGGCTCTCAATTCCGTGTCCTGATGATGGAAAAAAGAGTGCGTCCCAGCCGCGGCGCTCGCCACGGAAAACTCTAAAGCACTGTGTTACAGGCACCAGTGCTTTTCGGACAGCGTCAAGCCAATTCAGGTTAACAAAATAGGCGGGCCACCCAACACCAACGCTCTCGTAGATGGCGATCTTTTTCAGGGGCAGCGAGTTTTGAGTGATGAGCGATCCTTTGATTCTGTTAAGAACCACCGAGTTGCCCATGGTTGCCACGGTATCATCGGACCAACTTTGGATCGGCTCTTTCGTGAGGCAGAATTGGATGTTCTCGGCATTTGGCGGCTTATTTACGGCCGATGGCCGCTTATGAAGGATAAGCAGCGATGTGACGATCTGTGCGTTGGTAAACCAGCGGCCATTGGCCGAAGCGACGACCGCCCTAATGGCAAACGTTTTAAGAAGCTCTTGCCTGAACGCTGCGCCCCAGTCGGTGCCAAGCCAGGAGTTTGATACGATAAACCCGGCTTGCCCATTTTTTGTCAGCAGACCAGATAGGTGCAGCATCAGATCCGCGAAAAGATCAAACCG
>JAJXZA010000218.1 GCA_021780285.1 Planctomycetota bacterium | reverse complement strand
AGCGCAATCCGGCGTTTCGAGCCATTGCCGTGGAACCCACCAACTCGCCGGTGATCACGCAAACCAAGCAGGGGCTGCCGCTCAAGCCCGGCCCACACAAAATTCAGGGGGCGGGCGCCGGCTTTATCCCCAAGAACCTGCATGTAGACCTCGTGGATGAAGTATTGCAGTGCACCAATGAGGATGCGTTTGAATGGGCCCGCAAACTTGCCCGTGAAGAGGGCATTTTGGCCGGCATAAGCTCGGGGGCCAACATATGGGCCGCCGCCCAAGTGGCCGCCCGGCCTGAAATGAAGGGCAAAAACATCGTCGCGATTATGTGCAGCACCGGCGAACGGTACATCAGCACCGCCATGTTTGAAGGCCTGGATGTATAAAAAACCGCCTGCGCCATCGGCGGTCACATGAAGATGTGTATTTGAAATCTCAAGTTTCAAATTTGCAGGTGCATAGCTTTGCCATCAATTCCCCGACGCGGCCACCCGCATTCTGCTGCCGTTGCGCTTGACGCAACCAAGTGGTCGGCTCTGGGTTCAGCCATCCGCCGGAACTCGGGGCGATGCCCGCTCGCCATGCCGCTTTTATGCAAAGCGAACACGAAACGCATGGGCGTATTCGCCCGGCTTATGCTTGGGCGCAGCAATCGTCAGCGACTGGGCCGTTTGCTTCCATGAGAGTTTTTCGTGGCTGCCGAGCAGTTCCACTGAAAGTGCCTTGCCGGGTTTGGTATCGGCCGCCAAACCAAACGAGCGAATAACAAACTCTTTGGGCTGCCAGCCCAAAAAGATCGCGTACACCGCCGTGCCGGCCTTGTTGCGGGTGAAGCGGATGTCATCGGGGCCGAGATTTTTTGTGGTCTTATAGCCATTGCCCCAGCCTTTGGCGACCTTGAGGGCGCCTTCGCCAAAAATCTTCCAGGGACGGGTGGCATAAATGGCCTCGCCATTGATTGGGAACCATTGGGCAAGCTGGTTGAGCACGGCCTTTTCTTTGCTGTCTATGGTGCCGTCGGGCTTGCCTGGGATGTTGAGAATGAACGTGCCGTTCTTGCTCACCGCGTCAATCATCCAATGAATGACAATGCGGGGATGCATATACCCGCCATACTCACCGGGTTGGTTATACAAAGCCCGCTGATAGTGCCAGTCGCCGATGCAGGTTTCCGATTGCCAGGGGTACGGCAAGATGCCGCCGGAAACTCCGCGCTCAATATCAGCGACGACAGCCTTGAGCAGGTGTTCGGGCACCATTTTTATATTCAGTACACCCTGCATTTTGCCGCCGTTGACCTGCAGATTGCGGTTATAGAAGTAAGCGCCGATGTTCATGCCAGCCCAGCCCAGCGGGAGCATGCCATTGTCAAAATACAGCACGTCCGGGTTGTGCTGGTCCACCAGGTCGCGTGTGCGGTCGTAGAAGTTTTTAACATAGCTGAAGTCGGGTAGCGCGTTATGCGGATGCTTGGCCCCGTAGAGCTGCTGCGGGTCGTAGCCTTCCCACCAGGCATCTTTACCATCAGCCTTAGTCAGGCAGCCATCATAAGGCACACCGGCGAGTGGGCCGGTTTTGTCAGCGCCATGCGATGGCTGAAACCACCACCAGTTGCGGGCCTGATGTACGGTAACACCGAGCCGCAAGCCGTGAGCACGGACTACCTTGGCCCATGTGCCGATCACGTCGCGATGCGGGCCAATGTTGTGAGCATTCCACTCATGGTGTTTGGAGTGCCAAGTGCCAAAGCCATCATGGTGGTTGGCCAAAGCAAAGAACAACTTGGCACCGGCTTTGACGTAAAGCTTCATCAGTTCTTCGGGTTGCCAGTTCAGCAGGGTCCATTGCGGGCACAGGTCTTTGTAACCAAACTTGGATGGATGGCCGTAATGCTCGCACTGATTTTTGTATTGGCCGGAGTTTTGAATATACATGTTGCGGGCGTACCAGTCTCCATCTTCAGGCACGCATTGGGGGCTCCAATGATTCCAGATACCGAACTTGGCATCGCGGTACCATTCGGGGCAGTCATACTGCAGGAGCGAATCATAAGTTGGCTTGTATGGGCCTTGGCCGTGCAGATTAGCAATGGGGCTTCGCATGGGCACGCCATCCCACGAGCCGCCCGGAACCGGCAGAGCTGGGGGATGACCCCAAGCGGTGGGTCGCCAGGCCTTTTCATTGAGTTTTTCAGCGACGATATTTTTTCCCTTGAGTCCGTAAAAGGTGCGGTCTAGTTCGGGCGTATTGCAGAACTCAGGGTAGGTTTCGCCGGGCTTATCAAAACCTGAGGCAATCGAGCCTGCCGCATCAGCGGCCCGCAGTGTATGAGGTTTGAGTGTTGTTGTAGTGACCGCAGCGGCGGCCGCACCGGCTAAAGCCTTACAAAATGCGCGTCGTTGCATAACCCACCTTTCATATTGGAACTCGACATATTATACGCAAGCATCTGCCCGAGGTTCGGATTTGTCAAACAGGCGTTACGTTACCGATGAAACAATATTGCAGCCGCGCCCTGTGTTGTGTTGCGACACAATGGACGCCGCGAACTCCATTGCAGATCCGCATTACCCACAGTGCTCAGGCAATCGCCCCAGCAAACACACTGTGTAACGCAATGTTGCAAGTAATATAGGGCGGCTTTATACTCCGTTCATGCTGAAAGGAAGCGTTGCGCGAGCGCGTCATCTAAAAAATTTCAATAATGTAGAACAGTAACATAGTTTTCTTTGTCTGGTGACACCTAATATGTGCGGTATTCTATTTAAGTCAAAGAGCATTAAACTTTTTTTGGTGTGTTTGGTTGCTTTAGCCGCCGGAACGCTGGGGGCTGCCAACACCAAAGCAGCTCAAAAAATGGTCAGCTTATTGCCGAATGGGCCGGGCCGGCCATTTACCTGGGCGGCATATCCAACCACTGAAATTGGCATCGCCGACGCGCGCAACGGTACCGAAGTCACACCCAGCGGTTCCCTGCAAACAGCATCGTGCGATCTGATGCTGATGTCCGGCGAGGCTGATAGGCCCGTGAACGCGCCCATCAGAACACTCGAACGCGGATATATGCCCATCGTGCATTACCATTTCTATGATGGCTCTGTGCGCTACGATGTAACCATGTTCAGTTGGGCGCTTAGCGCTGCAAAACCGTACCGTTCCCCCATTAATTTTATCCGGGTCCAAGCTTTTAATGAGGGCGGGATGCCGACGACATCTGTTCTCACCCTGGCATTAAACTACGGGGCGGGTCAGCACCGCGGCATTTCTCCACGCCCAAAGTTTGATTCCAATTGGATTTACAGCTTTAAGCCCGGCATGGCGCTGCGTGCCAATCAAGTGATGTTTACGTTTCCGACGGGTGCGAAGCCGCAGCTTTTTATCTCCCAGGGTGCACCCTACAGCGAGCCGCAGAAGGTAAAGGCGTCAGCCAATACGCCCGTTCTGCTGGTTCAATACACCGTTAAACTCAAATCCGCACAGCAGACCGAGTTTGTATTCAAGATGCCCGTACATCCGATCTTTCAATTACCCACATTTTCTGCCAGGCTGAAGCCGAGGTGGATGTCGGTCAGCCTTGCCATGCCGCGCCACAGGACCATGTTGCCGGGCGGC
>JAJXZA010000026.1 GCA_021780285.1 Planctomycetota bacterium | reverse complement strand
CAATGTTAAAACCGCGAGCAGAAAACATGCCGGCCACATGGGCCAAAACGCCCGGTTCATTCATTACTAAGGCAGATATTACATGACGCATAAACAGCTCCAAATGTCAGAAAAAAGTCAAAGCCAGGTGTTAAAGCAACGGAACCTTGCCGTCAGTTTGCCCGCGTTTCATGGATAAAAATACCCATAGTGTCGCGGGGTTGACGGTGTATTATCAGGCCAGTGTTCCCATGTCGCGACCGCTGTTGGGCGGCGCGGTGCCGACAATACCGAGTTCCATTTCGTGCAGACCTTTGCCGCTGGCCACCATCGGGTAGACGTTCTCATCCTCTTCGCAGAGAAAATCAACCACACATGGGCCGGGGTGGCGCACCATTTCTTCGACGGTTTTCAGCACATCTTCCTTTTTCTCGCAGCGGATGCCGCGAATACCGAAGGATTCCGCCATGGCGGCAAAATCGGGGTTGACCATTTGGCTATGCGAAAAGCGACCCTTGTAAAAGAGCTGCTGCCATTGGCGCACCATGCCCTGGAAGTTGTTGTTCAGGATGGCTACCTTCACAGGCAGGTTGTACTGCTTGATGGTGGCCAGTTCCATGGCCGTCATGATGTAGGACGCGTCGCCGTCAATATCAATGACCAATTCCCCAGGGCGGCCAACCTGCGCGCCGATGGCCGCAGGCAACCCGAAGCCCATGGTTCCCAAGCCGCCGCTGGTGACCATGCTGCGGGGAATGCTCCAACGTATAAATTGAGCCGCCCACATCTGGTGTTGGCCTACACCGGTGGTAAACACGGCCTTGCCGGCGGTTACCTTTTGAATGGCTTCAATAATAGCCTGTGGCTTAGATCGCGGTGAGTTGTCCTGCCAAGTGAATGGATACTGCTTTTTCCAGTGCGCAATTTGTTCGAACCAAGCCGTACGTGGCCTGTGTTCGATGTATTGGGCCATCTCCGTGAGGCAGATGCGCGCATCGCCCACCACCGGCACATCCACCTTGACATTTTTGCTGATGCTTGAGGGGTCAATATCAATATGCACGATCTTGGCTTTGGGCGCGAACAGCTTTAAATTACCGGTCACCCGGTCATCAAACCGTGCACCCACCGCAATGAGACAATCGCTTTCCTGCACGGCATAGTTGGCATAAGCACTACCATGCATGCCCAGCATGTGCAGGCTAAGCGGGCTGTTTTCATCAAATGCGCCCAAGCCCAGCAGCGTGGTGGTGCAGGGGATGTTGCCCTTTTCAGCAAGCTGGCGCACCTCATTCCATGCGCGGCTGATGATGGCTCCGCCGCCAACGTACAGGACTGGGCGCTCACTGGCGTTGATCATCTCCGCGGCAGCTCGTGCCATTTTACTGTGGCCTGCGGTGTGGACGCGGTATCCGGGAAGATATGGCGTATCGTCAATAGTTTCTTCAACTTTTGATGTGGTGACATCCACCGGCAAGTCCACCAGCACCGGCCCGGGGCGGCCCGTTGTGGCAATGATAAAGGCCTCGTTGATAATGCGCGGCAGGTCTTTAACATTTTTCACCAGGTAATTGCGCTTGGTCACCGGGCGCGAAATGCCAGTCACGTCCGCCTCCTGAAAGGCGTCGTTGCCAATTACATAGGTGCGCACCTGACCTGAAAACACAATCATTGGAATCGAGTCCATGTATGCGGTGGCCATGGGCGTAATCGTATTGGTTGCCCCCGGTCCGCTGGTCACGATGACAATGCCGGGCTTGCCGGTAGCGCGGGCATAACCGTCGGCCATGTGCCCGGCTCCTTGCTCGTGCCGCACCAGAATAAAGTTAAGCTGGTTTTCGTATAATTGATCGAACGTTGGCAAGATTGCCCCGCCCGGATAGCCGAACGCGTCGGTCACGCCGTGCTCCACGAGCATCTGCAGCAGTATCTGCGCACCGGTCTTACCTATGTAGCGATCCGTCTTGCCGACGGCATGTCCCAGCACCGGCAAGCCATTGTGCGTGTCGCCAGTTGGCGATGGCGCGTCAACACGCGAAGCTGACCGTTGTGACGTAGGAGAAGTTTGGGTTTTGGCGGGCGGCACAAAAGCCGTCGCCCCGGTAGAAGGGGTTGCGGTAGACATAAAAACCTCTAACAACTTCGGCTGCTACCGGCAAGGTTAGCAAGCGTCCGCCGATGGCGAATTACACGAGCACCTGTGCCAAGCCGCCGTTTTTCTCTCGAAAAACGCAAGGTTTCCAGCCGTGGCAAGGAAACCGATGCGGTTGAACCAAATAGTATTGCAAACTGCGGGCGTAATTGCAAGTGAGGGAATTGGCAAACCTGAATAGTAAGTCGCCGGGAGGTTGGTTGCCTGGGTTCATTGCTCGCCGCTGCTATGAAGTTTGAACTTCTGCACGACTGCGTTGGCGCCGTCAAGAACCAGTACCTCGGCGGCATGGCGGGCCGCTTCTTCGGGGGTAAGCAGTGCAAAAGCCATAATGATGAGTTTGTCGCCCGGTTTAACCAGATGGGCTGCTGCGCCATTAATGCCAATAATTCCAGATTTGGCAGGTCCGGTGATAATATACGTTTCAAAGCGTACGCCATTGTGAATGTCGGCCACCAGTACCTTTTCACCTGCGAGCAAGCCGCTCTTTTTGAGCAATTCCCGGTCAATGGTGATGCTGCCGACATAGTCCCGATTGGCTTGTGTGACGATAGCGCCGTGAATTTTGGCTCTTAAAAGTGTCAGGAGCATACGAATACCATTCCAGTCGTTAACTCTCGCCCCAATGCGAGTGTATTAGTGTACCGCTTTGCAGCGGCGAGTCCAGCGGCTCAAAAGTGAGCCCATCACGAGATTTTCCTGAGGGTTCAAAATTGCTGATGTCGGAAACCTACCGTGCGGGTAGCCAGCGTAAGCTTATGAGCCATCGCCCAAAATTGCGCCAAGCCAGCCGTCTTGTGCGCTGTTCATAAAGGCTCATTATTTCGCGATGGCGGGCGGGCGAAAACTTATGGTTTTGATGTTGATGGCGGCGGAAGCGGCTGTTGGTTGGGGCAGGTCGAGGCGCAACTGAACCACGGCTCCACTGTAGCGAGGCGCGGCGGCCAAATTGATTTTATACCATCGGAATTGGCCATCCGGCTTGATGACGTAGCGCAGTCGCTCCAGAGGTGAAAAAGCAGCGTCGGAAAATCGGCGATAGTAGAGATGTCCAGTTGTGCCGACGTGACTGAACGCGGCCTGTAAATACAAGACCGGACACTGTTTGGCCCGCCAATACCATACAGGCCCCAGGAGAAAGGATTCCCCAGCCCCAGGATGCACCTGCAGGCAACCGCGAATAGGATAGCCCGAATCGGTTGCGTTGTGATACGTCCAGTCTTGACGCGAGTTTCGGAATCGCCAACGAGGTTGTGCCGCGGGGTGCGCGTGAGCATAAACATACTGCCGCACCTGCGCAGGTGAGCCAACTATTAATGTATAGTGATAATGAAATACAATATTATAATCAAGAACACTACTGTCCGGTCATAAGTCAACTAAATACCATGAGTTACGATCATGCGGTGTTTGATGTTGCATGCCCTGAGTTGAAAAAAGCTGATTTATTGGGGTTTTTTCGAGAATCGTGACGCCGACAAT
>JAJXZA010000116.1 GCA_021780285.1 Planctomycetota bacterium | reverse complement strand
GCCGACGCGGGCTTCGATGTCCTTCTTCTTGCCGGCGCCTTCCACAATGGTCGTGTTGTCTTTGTCTATAACGACTTTCTTAGCGCGACCCAAGTCGGAAAGTTCAATGGCGTCAAGCTTCGCTCCAAGGTCTTCGCTGATGAACTTGCCGCCCGTCACCACCGCCAAGTCGCCCATGATGGCCTTGCGCCGGTCGCCAAAACCGGGAGCCTTCACCGCGCACACATGCAGAATGCCGCGCAACCGATTCACAACCAGCGTCGCGAGTGCTTCAGCTTCTACATCTTCAGCAATCAGCAGCACCGGCTTGGCCGCCGTCACCACTTTATTCAGCAGCGGCAGAATCTCGCTTATTGTGCTGATCTTTTTCTCGTAGAGGAGAATGTACGGGTCTTCCAGCACACACTCCATCGTACCGGGGTTGGTCATGAAGTATGGCGACAAAAACCCTTTGTCAAACGCCATGCCCTCAACCAGGGTCATTGTGGTGTCGGTGCTCTTGCCCTCTTCAATGGTGACAACCCCATCCTTGCCGACACGATCAAGTGCGTCGGCAATCAGATCACCGATGGCGCTGTCGGAATTGGCCGAGATGGTCGCCACCTTCTTCAAGTCGTCTTTGCCGCTGACTTTGCGCGACATATCGCTGATGGCCGCCGTGGCCGCCTCAACCGCCTTGTCAATGCCGCGCTTCACCACCACCGGGTTTACGCCCGTTGTAACAGTCCGGAGGCCCGAGGTGTAAATCGCTTCGGCCAGCACCGTCGCCGTGGTTGTGCCATCACCGGCGATGTCGTTGGTTTTTCCAGCGACTTCGTTCACGAGCTTGGCGCCCATGTTCTCGAAGGGTTCAGGAAGTTCGACTTCCTTGGCCACCGTCACGCCGTCTCGCGTAACCTGCGGCGAACCCCAGCTTTTGGCCAGCACCACATTGCGACCCGATGGCCCCAACGTCACCTTGACTGCCGCGGCCAGTTTAGACAGACCATCGAGCACTTTTTGCCGCGCTGCCGAATCGAACATCATTTGCTTAGCTGCCATGATTTTTTACCTTTCCTAAATCAGGCTCAAGGAGGGTTATGCACTGCCTTGAACCTTGTATCCAAACTTGTCACGCCCGGCCAAACCGGCCCGCAGCGGCATTGTTACCGGGTCACCACGCCAAGCAGATCGCTCTCGCGCAGAATCACAAACTTATCTTCATTGACTTTTACTTCTGTGCCCGCGTATTTGCCATAGTACACTTCATCGCCGGCCTTCACAGGTACGGCAACGCGCTTGCCCGAATCCAGCAATTTGCCGGGGCCAACGCTGATTACTTTTCCACGCGTGGGCTTTTCTTTGGCGGTGTCGGGAAGGTAAATACCCGTTGCCGTCTTCGATTCCGCTTCTACCGCCTGCACCACCACACGATCATCAATCGGTTTGATCTTCATTGCATAAACTCCTGTTAAAACTTGTGCTAATGTCCTTTACCTCGGCAACAGCGCCATGGGGTTACATCATGCCGCCCATGCCACCCATGCCACCCATTCCTCCCATGCCTCCCATGCCGCCCATGCCGCCCATGCCGCCCATGCCACCCATGCCGCCGCCCGGAGGGCCACCGGCATCCTTCGGCTGCGGCTTTTCAACGATAATGGCATCCGTGGTGAGCAGCAGCGTCGCCACGCTTGCCGCATTTTCAAGGGCGCTTCGTTCAACCTTGGTGGGGGTAATAATGCCGGCTTTGACCATGTCCGGCTCATAGTTGAGCGTCAGTGCGTTAAAGCCAAAGTTTCCTTTGCCGGCCAAAACCTTCTTGACCACAACAGCCCCCTCTTCGCCGGCATTTCCGGCGATGCAACGCGTTGGTTCCTGCAAAGCGCGGCGAATAATTTCAACACCCGTGGCTTCATCATGCGAAAACGTCTTGACCCCATCAAGAACCGACAGGCTCCGCAGCAAAGCAGTGCCGCCGCCCGGCAAGATACCCTCTTCCACCGCTGCCCGCGTCGCGTGCAGGGCGTCTTCAACACGGGCTTTCTTTTCTTTCATCTCTGATTCGGTCGCAGCGCCGACATTAATTTGAGCCACGCCGCCAGCCAGCTTCGCCAAACGCTCCTGAAGTTTTTCGCGATCATAATCGCTTGTGGTAACGCCGATTTCGCGGCGAATCTGCTCGATGCGGGCCTGAATGGCCTTGGTTGTACCGGCGCCTTCAATAATGGTGGTGTTGTCGGCGTCAATTTCAATTTTCTTCGCCTGGCCGAGGTCCGAAAGGGCCAGCTTATCAAGCTCCACGCCCAAGTCTTTCATCACAGCCTTGCCGCCGGTGAGAATCGCAATGTCTTCGAGCATAGCCTTGCGGCGATCGCCGTAGCCCGGCGCTTTCACCGCCGCCACACTCAAAATGCCGCGGAGTTTGTTCACCACCAGCGTCGCCAAAGCTTCGCCTTCAATATCCTCCGCAATAATCAGCAGTGGACGTTTGGCCTGCTGTATTTTTTCGAGCACCGGCACAAGCTTGCTCGCACTTGAAACCTTGTCTTCAAAAATAAGAATGTAGGGCTTTTCGAGCACCACCATCATATCATCCTGATTGGTGATGAAGTTGGGCGACAGATAGCCCCGGTCAAACTGCATGCCCTCCACCACGTTTACATAGGTATCCAAACTCTTGCCTTCCTCGACGGTGATCACACCATCCTTGCCGACCCTCTGAAATGCATCCGCCATGATCGAGCCGATTTCCCGATCGTTATTCGCGCTGACCGCCGCCACATCGGCAATTTCATTTTTGTCAGCTGCATTGAGCGGCTTGCTGAGCTTTTTAAGATTTTCGGTCACCGCCGCCACAGCCTTATGCACACCGCGGGCCAGAGCCATGGCATCCGCGCCGGCGGCGAGGTTGCGATACCCTTCCTTAAAAATGGCCTCCGCCAACACCGTGGCCGTTGTGGTGCCGTCCCCGGCGACGTCGCTGGTTTTGGTGGCGGCCTCTTTAACAAGCTGTGCGCCTACGTTTTCGAACTTGTTTCCCAGTTCAATTTCTTCGGCGACGCTTACACCATCCTTTGTTACCGTTGGAGCACCCCAACCCTTGTCGAGCACCGCGCTGCGGCCGCGCGGGCCGAGCGTGCTCTTAACAGCCGCCGCCAACTTGCTTACGCCTTCCAATAAACTCTTGCGAGCGGCCTCATCGAACGAAATTTGCTTCACTGCCATCGCCAAAACTCCTTCAAATCAGGACGAATCAAAAACCAAAACCCGGGGTGTTATCTACCCCCACTTCAGCCGCCCCACAATTCGGGCGCAGCTTGTTTGTCAAATGTATAAGCAAGGGTTGTGCCATTGCCCAAAGCGAATGCCACGCTAACACCATAAGATATTATTTTACAATAACTTACGTCTATTTCATTTAACCATCGCCTCCGCACCAGCGCCCCTGCCTCCTTGGCAGCAGATGCGAGCACTCAACCGCTGACAATGTCAAAACGGCAGCCCAAGGTCTCGTGTGAACTCTCGCAATGTTGTCGCGGCCATCTCTTGCGCTAGTGTACTGTCCCTAACGGACGTTTACAGTTGCTGGCCGTCATGGTTCGCGGAGCACACGGCGTCGATAGCCCGCTTGGGCCAGAATATTTGAA
>JAJXZA010000289.1 GCA_021780285.1 Planctomycetota bacterium | reverse complement strand
GATCGTCGATGACGAGGCGGCGCAGCTTCGCGCGCTCTGCGATACGCTCGAGCTCGAGGGATACTCGACCACGGGGTTCGCCTCCGCGCGCGAGGCGCTCGCGGGGCTGCGGGCCGACGCCTTCGACCTGCTGCTGACGGACCTGATGATGCCGGAGATGGACGGCATCGAGCTGCTGAGGGCCGCCAAGGCCATCGACCGTGATCTCGCCGGAATCGTCATGACGGGACACGGGACCATCGACACCGCCGTCAAGGCGATGCAGGCGGGCGCTCTCGATTACATTCTCAAGCCCTTTCGACTGAAGCAGATGATGCCGGTCATCACGCGCGCGCTCGACACGCGCCGGCTACGGCGCGAGAACCGCGAGCTCGAGCAGCGGGTGCTCGAGCGCACGCGCGAGCTCGAGATCGCCAACCGCGACCTCGAAGCCTTCTCGTTCTCGGTCTCGCATGATTTGAGCGCGCCGCTGCGGATCATCCGGGGATTCTGCCAGGCGTTCATGGAGGACTTCGGCACCGCCGTGCCGCAGGAGGGGCAGGTGATGCTTAAGCGCGTTCAGGAAGGCGCCGAGCGCATGTCTCAGCTCATCGAGGATCTGCTCGCCTTCGCGCGCGCCGGCCGCGCTACGCTCGCGCCGGCGCGCATCCGGATGACCGACCTGGTCAATGCCGTCATGTCCGAGCTCACCGTGCAGTGCCCCGGACGCACGCTCGAGCTCGTCGTCGCCCAGCTGCCCGATGGCTGGGGCGATGCCGCGCTCATCCGTCAGGTGTTGGTGAACCTGCTGTCGAACGCCCTGAAGTTCACCGGCGCCCGGGAGGTGGCGCGGATCACGGTGACCGCCCGCACGGAGCTGCAAGGCGAGCATGTCTACTCCATCGCCGACAATGGCGCGGGGTTCGACGAAGCGTACGCCGGCAAGCTCTTCGGCGTCTTTCAGCGCCTGCACGGCCAGGAGCGCTTTCCCGGAACCGGCATCGGCCTCTCGATCGTGAAGCGCATCATCGAGCGTCAGGGCGGGCGCATCTGGGCGCAAGGGCGCCCCGAGGAGGGCGCCACATTCAGTTTCACGCTGCCCGCGCCGAAGCCCGAGCCTGGCGCGTGAGTTGTCACACGACTCACCCGCGGCGCGCGTCGTGGTGTTGAGGGTCTGACCGCCCACCGCGGCCCCCTGCGAGCCGGGCTGATCCTGCCTCCCGGGCGCTCGAGGGCGCCGGGGTCCGGATCGCGCAGCTGCCGACTGCGCATTGCATTCGCCGCGCCTCGGAACTTCGCCGACCTCGCTCGCATTGTTTCGGGCGGAGGTAAAGCATGACACACACAACGGTGGCGATCACCGGCGCGAGCGCCGGGATCGGGCGCGCGGCGGCGCGCGCGTTTGCGGCGCGGGGCCACAGAGTCGGGCTCATCGCGCGCGATACGGAGCGGCTGCAGGCGGCTTGCCGCGAGGTCGAGGCTGCCGGCGGCCGCGGGCTTGCGGCGCCGGCGGACGTGTCCGACGCCGAGGCGCTCGATCGTGCGGCGGAGCTCATCGAGCGCGAGCTCGGTCCGATCGATGTGTGGGTGAATGCGGCGATGGCGACCGTGTTCGCGCCTTTTCACGCGGTCGCGCCTCACGAATACCGCCGCGCCACCGAGGTCACCTATCTCGGCTTCGTACACGGGACCCAGTCGGCGCTGAAGCGGATGCGCCCGCGCGGCCGCGGCAGCGCAACGCCCTACCGTCGCGCCGGCCGTCAAGCCGGCCAAACCCTCACCTTATGGCGGCCCGGTAGCGCCAACCCGGCGGCAGGTGCTTACCCCATCGCAACAGCCGGCACCGGTCGCGCGGCGCACCCCCGCAGCCGTCCCGACGAGCCGGCCACCCGCAACGCGCCAGCCACAGACCGCATCTGCCGCGCAAAAGCCCGCAGCAGCGGCAGCAGGCCAAAGAGCGGCAACTGCCGCTAAAACACCGCAACGCGCTCAGTCGCCTCAGGCGGCTCCAGCCGCTAATGCGTACGCATTGCCGCACGCCACCGAGCGCCACGGCATTTTCAGCGTACAGAACCTTCGCCGCGCTGTGATTATGTCTGAACTGCTGTCAAAGCCGCTCGCCTTACGCGACAGTTGAGCCTGTCCGGCCACCGTAAAGCAGCCGATTGATGCAAGCCGCAGCGCTGGCAACTCATATCGAAACACGAGCAAACGTCCCGAAGCTATTTATACCTCTCGTGGACAGAATTGAAGTATTTCTCGTGGCGCTGCGGCGAAACCCGGGCACCCTGGCGGCGCTGCCGCTGGCCGGGGTGGGCAAAATACCTGTGCCATCATGGTTCAGCTTATTTTGTCGCGAAGCCTTAAGCCGGGTCGGTATTGGCCACCTGGCGCTTTTTCACCGTCGCTATGAAGGTATAAGCCACCGGCACAACATACAGCGAAAATACACATCCTATGGAGAGGCCAGCCGCCAGCATCAATCCCATATCAAAGCGGCTAACGGCACCGGCCCCCTTGGCCACCAGCAGCGGCACAACGCCCAATACCATCGCTCCGGTCGTCATGAGAATGGGCCGTAAACGCACGCTAGAGGCATGAATCACCGCTTCGTACGGATTCATACCTTCCTCCTCCTGAAGTTTGTTGGCAAACTCCACAATCAAAATACCCTGCTTGGTAATCAGACCTATCAGGGTGATTAATCCAACCTCGGTGTAAATGTTCAGTGTGGCGAATCCCATGAACATAAACACCGCAGCGCCAAATATGGACATCGGCACGGTAAACATGACAATCAGCGGATCACGAAAACTCTCGAATTGGGCGGCCATGAACAGAAAAATCAAGATGATCGCCAAAGCAAAAGTGATATAGATGGCGCTGCCCTGCTCAATAAACTGCCGCGACTCACCGGCATAGTCAAATTGATACCCGGTGGGAAACATTTTTTTACCGGTCTGATCCAGAAAGGTCAGCGCATCGCCCAACGAAACACCCGGCGCCGGCAGCCCCTGAATTGTCACAGAATTAAGCTGCTGGAACTGCGGTAAAAATTCAGGCTCGACCACATGCTTGACTTGTACCACCGTAGAGAGCGGAATCATGTTGCCAGCCGCGGTACGTATGTAGATGCGCTTCAGCATGGCCGCCGTTGCCCGCAGATGATCAGGTAACTGCGGAATCACCTGGTAGGTTCGTCCCTGCATGTCAAAGAGGTTGACATAATTGCCTCCAAGTAGAGGCTGCAGGTCCTTGATCAGATCGCTATTGTTCAATCCCAAAGCGGCGACGAGGTTATTATCCACCCTCAACTGAATCTGCGGTGAGTCTATTCGCAAATCCTTCTGCATGACCAGAAACTTGCCGCTCTTATACCCGGCTGCGATAAGTTTATTGGCCGCATTCTCCAAGTCGAGATAACTTTTAGTGGATTTGATCACAAACTGCACGGGCAAACCAAATGCTGCGCCCGGAATGGCCGGCAAAGGAAATGATATGACCTGTAAGCCGGCGATGCGGCTGAGCTTAGCCTGAAATGGCTTTTGCAACTGCATTTGCGTACGCTGGCGCTGGTCCCACGGCTTGAGCAACATACCGCCGATTGCACCGTTGTATCCCGGCGCCAACGGATTGACGCCATTGATCTGAAATACACGCTGCATTTCAGGAAAGCTGTCGCATATCTGCCGGATCTGCCCGGCATACGAGGTCATGTAGTGAAGTGTCGCCGTGGGAGGACCAATTGCCGTAAAAAACAGAATACCCTGGTCTTCAGTGGGAGCCAGTTCACCGGGAATCTGCAAAACCATCAGCGGAATGGCGACGAATAAAGCTGCAGCCATCAGCAACACAGCCCAGCGAAATGCAAGCACCACTTTCATGGTTCTTTCATAGCCGCGCCGCAGCTTCATAAACATGGTGTCGAGAAAGTGCACCAGACCGCGGGGCTTTGTGGGCTTGAGCACTTTGCTCGATAGCATGGGCGAAAGCGTCAGCGCCACAACCATGGAAATCAAGACCGTAAACACCAGCGTAAAGGCGAATTCGGTAAACAAACTGCCGGTCAACCCGCCCATAAAGCCAATAGGTGCAAATACAGCCACCAGGGTCGAGGACATCACGACGATAGGTCCAGCCAGTTCGCGCGCGCCTTTCACTGCGGCTTGTCTGGGCGTAAGGCCTTCATCAATATGCCGGTGAATGTTCTCCACCATGATGATGGCGTCATCCACCACCAGCCCCACCGCCAGCACAACCGCCAGCAGGGTCATCAAGTTAATGCTGAAGCCGAAGGCAATCATGAAAAGTCCGGCCCCGATAATTGAAAGCGGTATGGCCACAGCCGGAATAAGCAGTGAGCGGAACGATCCGAGAAACAAAAAGATCACCAGGATGACAATACCCAGCGTGATCGCCAGCGTCTGTTCCACTTCTGAAATCGCGGCCTTGATGAAGCTGCTGCCATCATAAGGAATCGAATCCTGCATTCCCGGCGGCAGGTTGGGTGCGAGTTGCGCCAGGGCCTGGTGCACTTCATGCGCCACGGTCAAATCGTTGGCGCCGGGAGCTGGAAATATGCCGACAAATACAGCCGGGTTACCATCGTCAAAAACATTCTGATCGTAGTTTTGTGCGCCAAGTTCAACATGCGCAACGTCGCTTAACCGTATCGGCACGCCATTGACGTACTTAATGACCAGATTCTTAAAGGCAGGCAGGTCGTGGGCTGACGTGGTGGCGGTCACTACTTCCTGAATGTTTTTTCCGTAGGTTCGACCAATGGCTGAAATAAGGTCGTTGTTGCCCAGCGCCGCCGAGACATCCGCCGGCGTAAGGCCGTAAGACGCCAGCTTCGAAGGCTCCAGCCACGCCCGCAAGGCAAAGCTATTGCCATTGGCGCCGCTGCCAGCGGGTAGAAGCTGCGCCTGACTCACCCCGGGCAGCGACTGCATTTTAGTCTGCACAACGCGAAGCAGATAATCGTCAATCTGCTGTTGATTGAGCGTTTTGCTCGAAAACGCCAGGTACATCAAAGCCCGATTGTCACCCACCTGCTCCTGAATCACAGGCGTCTGGCTGCCCGCAGGCAACTCGTAGGCCACCTGCTGAACCTTAGCCAAAATCTGGGCCACGGCGGCGTTTGGGTCGGAGTTCAACACCATGTAACAACTGATGCTGGAGGTGCTCTCAGAACTGTTGGCCGCCATGTAATCAATGTTGGGCGCCTGCGATACCGCCTGCGCCAAGATAGATGTGATATAAGCCTGCACCTCGGAAGGGTCTGCTCCGGGGTAGCTGGTGGTCACAGTCACGACGGTGCTTGTGATGGTGGGGTATTCCTGCGTCGTCATGCCGGTCCAGGCGCGCAGCCCCAGCACGAGGATCATGAGATTGATCGAACAGGCCAGCACCCACCGCTTGATGAATATATCGGTAAATTTCATTGGCAATCGGACCTTTTAACTTACGGCTTTATGGTGTTGTTGACCACGACGGCTGCACCGGGCCTAAGCTTAATCTGTCCGGCGGTTACGACCTCTTGGCCGACCTTCAGGCCGGAGGTAATCACGGTGTCATTGCCAATCTGCGGCCCGACATGCACCAATGCGGTACTTACCTTCAGTTCGGTCTTGCCGGCGTTGTGCGTCTTGTTGATCAGATATATGAAATCTCCAAACGTGTTATAGGTAATCGCGTCGGAGTTCACCACCATTACCTTGTTGGTTACGCCAGTTAAAAGAGCGACCTTGCCGAAAAGCCCTGGCTTAAGCAACAATCGCTTGTTCGGCATCGCCGCCTGCAACTGAATGTTGCGGGAGTTGGTGTCTATTTGTGAAGACAATGCCGTAAGCTTGCCGGTAAAAATATCGCCTGGATATGCATCCACGCTGAAATGAACGGTTTCGCCCAGCTTCACCTGAGCCAACTGGTTCTGTGGAATTGAAAACTCCAGATAAATCGGTTGCCAGGTGTTAAGCGCCACGATCGGCGTACCCGGTGATACATACTGCCCCAAACTCACCAGCCGCAGCCCCAAGTACCCGGTAAACGGAGCGGTGATTGCCAGCTTGGCCAGATTGGCACGATCTCCGGCGACTAAAGCAGTCGCCTGAAGCAATGCCGCATTGTCGGCATCGAGCGTGGCCTGGCTCGCCGCCTGGTGAGCAATAAGATTTTTGGTGCGGGCCAGGTTGATTCTGGCGAGTTTGAGAGCCGCCAGATCAGCCTTAAGCTGGGCCAATTGTGTGGTATTGTCTATCTGAACAAGTTTTTCGCCCGCCTTGACCTGCTGGCCGGAATGAAAATAAATGCCCGTTACGTTGCCTGAAATCTGCGCAGAGACCTGCACCCCCTGGATGGCGCTTATGCTGCCGACAACATGAATTTCCTGAGGGAGCAGCACGGTGCTTACGGTTCCGGACGATACGACCGTTGGCGGAAGGCGCTGGCTCGCCATCTGCGCCATAAACTGCTTGGCCTTCATGGCCCTGAAATAAAAGAGGCCAAAGATCGCCGCAAAAAAGGTCGCCACCACGATCACGGAAATAATAACTCGTTTAATCATTACCTGTGCGGACCTCCGCTTTGGGTTGCGGCAGTTGACTGCCTGGAAACCAGCCCCGGCGCGGGCTTAGCAACATCAGAAGCCGATTTCTTCGACCCCATGGCCGAACTTTGATATTGTTTGGGCCACCAGCCGCCGCCCATCGCAACGAAGAGCGCGGCGGTATCCTCAAATCGCTGCGCTTTGGCCGAAACAACCGCCAAACGCGACTTTTCATACTGAACCTGGGCCGTCAGAAGCGACGTGTATTGCACTGCGCCAGCCTTATACTGCCACCGGGCAAGTTTGTATGCGTTCAGAGAGTCGGTATAGGCCGCCTGCTCATAGCGGAGTGTTTGTGCGTCATGCTGTACCGCCCTTAGGGCATTGGCCACCTGGCCAAATGCGTTAAGAACCGTCGTACGGTAGTCGGCGACAACCCCTTTCAGAGCCGCCTGAGCCGCCCGTTTATTCGCCTCAAGGGTGCCGCCGTCAAAAATCGTCTGTGTAAGTCCACCGGCGAGCGACCATATAAGGCTCGACGCATCAAAAAAATTCGCCAGATGGCCATTTTCAAAGCCCAGGTTTCCTGTTATCTGAATCAGCGGAAACATCTGCGCCACCGCTTCGCCAACTTGCGCGTTGGCGGCGCGAAGTTGCGCCTCGGCGGATAGAATGTCGGGCCTTTTGTGCACCAGCACGGACGGCAACTCCACCGGCAGTTCCGCCGGAAGCTTCAGCGAATCTAACTGAATAACCGGAATGTTTGCTTCTGACGGAATACTTCCCACCAATACCGCCAATGCATGCCTGGCCGTAGCCAGGTCCTGTTCGAGCGGCGGCAAGGTTGCCTGCGTCGCTGCGACCTGACTTTCCTGATTGACCACATCAAGGTACGTAACAGCCCCAAGCTTATATTGTTGTTCAATGATTTTAAGAATTTTTATTTGGCCACTTACCAGAGCACGCGTCGTATTGACCTGCGCCTGCAGCGACGCCAACGTTATGGCCGTTACAACAGTGTTGCCTTCCAACGTGAGGTAAGCTTCCTGCAATGAATAACGCTGCTGATCTTCAAGCGCTTTATAAGAACGGGACACCAACCGGTTGAGTCCGAAGATGTCTGGTTCGTAGCTTACCCCAACCTCCCCGGTATACAGCGAGTATGTTCGCGTTGGACCGCCAAACCCGGCACCGCTTTGGCGTTGCCGATCGGCCGTGGTTGACAGAGCAAACTGCGGAAAAAACCGCCCTTCCACTGATTTAAACTGCTGGTGAGCCACCTCAAGTGTAGCCTTGGCAGTGGCGAGAGTAGGGCTTTTTTTGAGGGCTTTGACCACCAGCAACTCAATTTGCGGCGAGTTATAAAGCTTCCACCACTGCGACTCCACGCGCTTGCCATATACAAATTGCTGCGGCGCCCCCGCTTTACCTACTCCCTTGATAGCCGCAATCTTTTGCGGCTGTTTGCCGGCCGTGTACGTTTTAACCGCCGGCGCTTTGGGCACCGCGAGTTTTGGCTCAAACGAGCAGCCGGCCAGCAGGCCCAGCAAAGCCGCCAGCCACAGCGAGCCAAAGTACGACATATTGGTACGGCGGCTAATCATGTTGTCTGAAAAAGCTCCTGGCCTTTAAACCTTTGTCGTCACTTATCATAAACCGTTGCTTCACAGCCACGACACAAAGCCGGCTCGGCCGCCAATGGTCAATCCCCTTAATTATGCCGCGCATTCCATGCGGCGCCACCAAGGGAAGCAATTCGGTATAGTACTAAACTAAATATTGGAATGCAAACCTTACGCTCCGTTAAGCGCACCATCACGCCGGCCTCGTCAAGCGAATGACCGGAAATGGCCGCCAACGCTCAGCGATCGCACCTCCACAGGCGCGCTAGCCATCGGTCCATCACGACCGATGCAGAATAAGCCACAGCACACCAAACCGGTCATGCACCATGCCGAAGCTCTCCGCGAAGAAGGTCTTTTGCAGCGGTTGGACCACCTTGCCGGAGGCGGCCAGGGCATTAAACTTTGCCGCCGCCTCGGTTGCACTGTCAACATTAAGCGTCAGACTAAAGCCCGCAAATTTACATTCACCCTCGCCCATAGCATCCGAAGCCATTATGGTTGATGAACCAATGCGAAGTTCCGCATGCATAACCTTGTCGGCCATTGCCGGGTTGCATCCGGAGCCGGGCGGGGCATCTTTAAATCGCATGAGAGCCGAGCAGGTAGCCCCTAACGCGCTGCCATAAAATGCGATTGCCTCATCGCACTTTCCGTTAAATAAGAGGTACGGTTCGATATTCATGAAATGTCCTTTCAAAATGAGAACTTCAATTATTCACCACGCCTGCCAAACGCTCCAGGCTTTGCGACCAGCCGGCCTGCATGCCTTTAAGGTAAGCCGCCGCATATTCCACCATGGCAGCCGCTTGCGTGCGCAATGTAAGTTTAGTGCCGCGGCCATCGGGTTCAAACTCTACAATCGTTAAACCCTGCAATATTACAAGGCCATTATTGTCTTCGGCATTGTTGGTAAACACCAGACGCTGGGGCGGCACTATTTCGCGGTATTCGCCGCCGCAGGGATACTCCCGCCCGTCGGGCGAGCGCATGACAATGTGCCAGCATCCGCCTACGCGCGGGTCTATTTCACATACGGGATTGGTAAAACCTTCCGGCCCCCACCACTTACGCAGAATCTCCGGTATTACCCACGCCTTAAACACCGCCGTGGGCGGCGCGGCATAATGTCGCTCGATGACCACCTCACGAAACCGTTCTTTGGCCATACCCGCCGCCCAGGCGTCAAGTCGGGCAAGCGTTTGCTTGCCGCCTTCCAAGGCGCCATAGTTTTTTATCACGCGATCGCGTTCGCCGGCGGATGCAAAGGTCATGCAAATGGTGACACGCGTTTGATTGGCGGCAAGTTCTTCAAATATCCACTGCGAATTAAACGTTATTTCTTCGCCGCCTTTGCGACCGCCGCAGTTAGTAAAGGCTAATTTGTACAGCGGCTCAACTGTGGTAAATGTGATCGTGTTTGGGTATTCGACGCCATCCGGTCCGCGCATGATATGCATCCATCGGCCGCCGGGCCGCACATCCATTTCGCTTGTGCTGGTGGTAAAACCTTCAGGCCCCCACCACTGGCCCACCTGCTGCGGGTGTGTCATCGCCTGCCAAACCAGCACCCGCGGAGCCGCTACAATACGCGAGATTACCATGTCGCTTTGTCCCTCGAGGGTCGCATGCGACTGCACCGGCTCGGTCACTTTTACGGTTTTATCGCCCATGATGCACACTCCACAGAACACGCGATAGAAGGCCCTGCGCCACGCAGTGCCGTCTCAGCACGATGCAAGATACGCCTCAAGATTATCCAGAGCGCCATTCCAACCGCGGCGATGGCCATCGCGCGATTCGGCTGATGCCAGGCCGGTTTGCCGCAACGTCAGTTCGGTTTGGCCGTCGGTATCGGCCAGTTCAATGGTGACAAGCGTCTGGTGGTTTGGTTCGCCGGCCCCATTGAGCCAGGCATGAGTAAACACCAGTCGCACAGGCGGCGAGACTTCAAGGTATTTGCCCCTCAGCCGCAATTCTTTACCTTCAGCCGTACGCATAGTGACATGAAACAACTGCCCCACACGTACCGTGCCGCGTTTTTCGGTGATGATGACACCCGATGGAGCGGCGCTCCACCTTTGCATGTGCTCGGGCTGCGTCCACGCGGCAAACACCAGTTCACGCGGTGCGTGGAGAACCCGCTTGATGACCAGTTCGCACCGGGCGGCGTCGGCGTTTGCGTCCTTTGCTCTTGTCATGAGCATGCTCCTTATTTTGCAGCTTTTGCAGATACAGTTCGAGGCGATCCAGACTCTGCTCCCAGAACTTGCGGTATTCATCCACCCAGCCGGCGGCCGCCTGCAGCGGCCGCGTTTCAAGCCGGCAGGGCCGCCACTGCGCCCGGCGCGACCGCGTGATGAGGCCCGCGTGCTCGAGCACCTTGAGATGCTTGGAAACCGCCGGCAGCGACAGGTCAAACGGCTGGGCAAGTTCATTGACCGATTTTTCACCCCCGGCAAGCTGCGCCAGAATGTCCCGCCGCGTAGGATCGGCCAATGCGGCAAAGGTTGTGCTAAGCGGGTCGTTCATGCCATTACTTTACCATTTGGTTAATTAGCTGTCAAGTAAAATACATTGCTTAAAGTTCCGCGCATCGTTCTGCCGCACGAGCCATGCGATCCCGATCGCGGCGCTAGGCAAACACGCATCGTTAGAATTAAACTATTTGACGTTCAAACAGATTTAACAGCCCCTGTAGTTCATCAGGATGGCTTCGTCGCCTGGCCGGTCCTAATAAGCTACAATTTACCGTCCCATTCCACCGGCAACGCCAGGATGGGCCAGCGGCTGGCATTAAGCAAATCGCGTTGAATATTGCCTTCGATGAGGCGTTCCAAAACCCCCTGCCGCGAAAGCCCCACCACAATCATCGTGATGTTATATTCTTCCGCGGTTTTAATGAGCGCGTCTACCACGTCGCTGGCAAAAAGCAGCAGGGTTTCAACTTTTTCGGTGGTTTGCTTGAGCCGCGTGCCTATTTGTTTGAGTGTTTTTTCACCGGCGGTCTGCGGGCCGGCCTGCTCGTCGCTTCCCAGCACCACATGCACCGCCAAAATGGGGCAATCCATGCGCGCAGCCCAAGCCGCCAAGGCATCAAGCCGATAATCTACCACCCACTGATCGGATACCGCCAGCAAAAGCTTACTCATGCACGACTCACTCCAAAAACCGCTGATGGGCCATGACCGCTCCTTCCTTTGAGGCCTAAAGCCCCGGTCCAGCCGGCACCAAAGCATTATATCACGCCGGGATAAAATCGCCCGCACGCGCAGGTACCTATATTATGCGGCGGCATCGTTCGCATTTACACACGGTCCATCCGATAAGCAATTTCTCTAGCCAAAAGCGAGTTTTCTGAAAGTTTCATGCTCTGCCTCGCCGACATAAAGGGCATCAATTCTAATTGCGGTCGGCTCCGGTCGGCATCGCAAGAGGGAAATGAAAAACTTGAATCACTGGCGGCAGCGGCCAAAGCGTTTTTGGCGGCTTTATCATGCCAGGTTCTTAGCAGGGAGTGAGAGATGAAACTCTATTCTATCAGTCTTGGTTTGCTCGCGGCGGCTTCTTTGGCGGCTACGGCGGCGGCCAACACAACCGCGGTACTGCAGGTGCAAACCAGTGGAGGCGCATCGCTCACCGTTAATGACAACGGCATCGGCGACGCCGAAAACACCACTGTGGGCAACATTGCCATCACCTATCCGACCACGGTGGGCGATTACACAATCGGAACCTCCGACAGTTCCGGCAAGCCTGCCAATCAGGCCACGCTACAGAACCATGTGCTGGCGTTGGACAACACGGGTAGTTCCACCGAAACCATATCCATACTTTTCAGCGATCTCGGTTTTACACCTTCAGCCGGCCAATCCGGGCAGCAGTCGCTTTTCAGTACAGCTTCACTTAACTACATCAGCGGCAGCGGCACCGCCACGGCGAGCTTTCAAAGTTATATTGACCCCGGCAATGCTCCCATCACACTGGGCAGCCTTCCCGCAACCGCTACGCCGGTGCTTTCAGCCAGCATTGCCGCAGGCACAGGAACCATCAGCCTTACCGACAGCGGCGGCCATACGAGCACCTCAACGTTGTTCAATTTGAGCGGGCCATTTTCCATGGCAGATTTGGTGCGCCTTAGCCTACCCGCCGGCGGCCAGCTTAATTTCGCAGGCAGCACCGATGCCACGGTGCAGGTAGTGGCTCCTGAACCCGCCGAGTTTACCTGCCTGGCGGTATTGGGCACAGTGCTGCTCACCCCGCGTCTGCGTAAGGCAAACCGCAGCGGCAAACCAGCAATCAAGTGGTAATGACGCCTCACGCGGCATGAGCCAATTCAATCTTTACGGCATCTAACGACGATGCCGGGCGCAAAACTTCCCAACTTCCATCCAATCTGAGGCCCGAAGGCACTTGCTTTCGGGCCTCACGCCTTTTTGCCGCCTGCGCCTGCGGCTGGGCGCCCGGCGCCCGCAAGGAGCCTGTCCCAGTGCTCTGTCAGATGCGGGCCTTGGTGGTGCGCCGGCCATGGCCGCGCGGTATAATGATCTTCGGTTGAATTATTTGCAGTATTTGGCGCGTGCTTTATGACTCATACAAACCATACTCGACCGGGCAAACTTAAAAACCGTGCCGCAGCCGGCGGCGCAATGGCCGCACTGCTGATGCTGCTCGCAGGCTGCACGCAAACCGTGGTGCGCGACGACAGCGTTAATACCCGGCTCGGAGCCAGCCTGCCGCCCGGTGCACAGGTGCATTACGGTACCGGCGTAAGCAGCGGCAGCTATCGCTCGCAAAATACTGACGGTACGCAAGTGCCGGCTGGCTCATATAACAATCCGGCAGCGCCCGATAATTGGGTCAACGGCTGGAGTGCCGGCGGGCAGCAATAGTTGCGTTTAAAATGCCTCGGTCACTGCGCAGCAGCAACAATCTGGGGCAGGTAAGAGGGGGACAAAAAGCCATCGGTCGGACTCGAACCGACAACCGCGAGTTTACAAAACTCGTGCTCTGCCATTGAGCTACGATGGCACATCATGCGACTTGAGCGCAGCCACCCTGGCCGCCCAGCCGACAAGTTTTCTATTTTATCGTCTCGATACCCTGCCGTCACCATCAATTCGGGACGACCTTGCGGCCGACGACCGCCAAGCCCTTCAGAGTCAAGGGATTGCTCGCCCATCAGGCTCGGAGCGAGCAACCTTGCTTGGCGTACGCTTATGGCCACACCTGCGAACCTTTACGGTAAACTTGCCGGCATGAATGATGTTACAGATACATCACAGCAGCATCACCACACGAAACCATTGCCCGCGTCATGCGATCTTTCTGCGGTGAAATACCGCCCGCGATTTTGGCTGCTCGCCGGCGCAATAGCGATGGTTCTGCTTACGTTGCAGTTGCTTGAGTTGCCGCGAATCGCGGGTTGGACCCTTTTTTCGTTTTATGACCCGGGCACCGCCCTCAAGGGCGACTTGCTTATTTCCATGGGCATGAAACCGGCAATTGATTTCGGGTACACCCACGGGCTGGCAAGCCTGATGGTCGCCCATTGGGGGTTTGCCCTGCTCGGGCGTACACCCATGGCCTTTTTACTCATGACGGCCATTATTGAAGTTTTCATGGCTATGGCCATCGCCCGTTTTGCCCAAGCCATGCAACTATCAAAGCCGGCTCTGTGGTTTTTATTCGCAGCGCTGCCGGTGGCCGTTATGCCCTGCTATTTAACGCTCACGCACCCCCTGGAGGCCCTGCTTTTGTTGTGGGCCATCGCAGAACAGGCCTGCGGCCGACGGGAGCGGGCGTTGGCTTTGTGCACGGCGTGTTTATTCGTAAAACCCTCGATGGCCTATGTCTATGGATTATTACTGATCATCTGGACTCTCGCCGACTGGAGCCGTCACGAACGCAACCTCGCCGGCCTATGGCGGCGCACCGCACCGGCAATTGTCACGGGCGTACTTATGGCGACGGCGATGATCTGGCGATTTGGAATCAGATCGCTTCGGCTTACCATTATTCCCATCACAGGAATGCGAACGTATAGCGATACGCATTTCGGTTTTTTTTCTGGAAGCGGCTTGCGGTTTTGGTGGCCGGCACACCATAGCTGGCTCTACTTCGCCGACACGCCCGCGGGAATATGGCTGCTCATGTCTGGAATATTGCTAGCACTACAGCGCGATATTAGCTCAAGAAAATTTCATCTGCGTGCCGAAGAAGACATGTAAGGACGTGTTTTCAAGGAATCCGATGGTATGGATGCTAATGT
>JAJXZA010000147.1 GCA_021780285.1 Planctomycetota bacterium | reverse complement strand
ATCAGCGCATTTGATGTTATTCTGCCCACCGGCATCCCAGATAAAGGCTCGGTGCTCACCCAGCTTAGCAACTTCTGGTTCAACAAGTTTGCCAAAACAATCCCCAACCACATTTTAGCGACCGATATCCGGTCTTTTCCTGCCCTGCTGAAGCCTTACGCCGCGGACCTTGAAGGCCGCAGCATTGTCGTGCGAAAAACAAAAGTGATTCCAATTGAATGTGTTGTGCGTGGCTATATTACGGGCGGCGGCTGGAAGGAGTATCAAAAGCTCGGCAGCGTAAGCGGCATCATGCTGCCGCCCGGCATGAAGCTTTGCCAGCAGCTTGCAGAGCCAATATTTACGCCCACCACCAAGGCCGACCAAGGCCACGACCAAGCCATCAGTTTCGGTGAGGTACAGAGCCTCGTCGGCGCGGATATCGCCGGGTTTATTCGCGATCAATCCATTGCTCTATATCAGCAGGCTGCGGCCTATGCTTTGAGTCGGGGCATCATCATTGCCGACACCAAGTTTGAATGGGGCATAGCCCCCAACAGCACTTATCCGATCTTAATTGATGAGATTCTCACACCTGACAGCTCGCGCTTTTGGCCCGCCGCTCAATACCAGCCGGGCCACGAACAGGCCAGCTTCGACAAACAGTATGTTCGCAATTACCTTGAAACGCTCTCGTGGAATAAAACGCCACCGGGGCCAACGCTACCAGACGACATCGTGCTCAATACCAGAAGTAAGTATGTCGAAGCTTTTGAACGCCTGACTGCGCGCCGTTTCGGCATGTAATTTGCAGATAGCACCGGCGGCTTACGCGCCGGCTTAAATCTCGTTTGCTTTATCACGATTGTACGCACTATTATGAACCTTTGGGCAGCATGCAAAGATGGCTTGCCAAGAGGCCTAATTAAAGGAGTCACATGAGCCAGGCGGTTATAGAAAACTCCAGCAGGCTCTCAAGTTCAGAGGTTGCCGGGCGCGGAAGTCCACATGCGGCAAGTGCCTCCGTGCCGGATGCAACCGGGCATTTTGGCCCCTATGGCGGAACCTACGTACCCGAAACGCTTATGATCGCGGTACACCAGCTTGCCGAGGAATACGAGCGTGCCCGCAAAGACCCGGAGTTTCAGCGGCAACTGTCCTATTATCTCAAGGAATTCGTCGGCCGCCCCACGCCTTTGTATTACGCGCAGCGACTTACCGAACTTGCTGGCGGCGCAAAGATATATCTTAAGCGCGAAGACCTTGCTCATACCGGCGCTCATAAAATCAACAACACCATCGGACAGGGCCTGCTTACGCTTCGCATGGGGAAAAAACGCATCATCGCCGAAACCGGCGCCGGCCAGCACGGCGTTGCCACGGCCACCGCTGCGGCCGCCTTTGGCCTGACTTGCGATGTATACATGGGATCGGAAGATATACGGCGGCAGGCGCTAAATGTATTTCGCATGAGGCTTATGGGCGCCCGCGTGGTGGCTGTTGAGACCGGCTCGCGCACGCTTAAAGATGCCACCAACGAGGCCATGCGCGATTGGATGGGCTCGGTAGGCCATACGCATTACATCATTGGCAGCGTAGTAGGACCCCACCCATTTCCACAGATCGTTCGAGATTTTCAGAGCGTAATCGGGCACGAAACACGGAGCCAGGCCATGCAGCTTTTAGGGCGACTGCCCGATGCGGTGGTCGCTTGTGTCGGCGGCGGATCCAATGCAGCTGGCATGTTCTATCCATTTGTGGAAGACGCCGGGGTACAGCTTTTTGGCGTGGAGGCCGGCGGGCGAGGACTTACACTCGGTCAACATGCCGCTTCACTTTCGCTCGGCCAACCAGGCGTGCTGCACGGCTCACTTTCCTATGTGCTCCAGAATCAAGACGGCCAAACAGCGGATGTGCACAGCATTAGCGCCGGATTGGATTATCCGGGCGTGGGTCCTGAACATGCCTACTGGAAAGACGCCAATCGCGTAAGCTACCACGCCTGCACCGATGCAGATGCCCTTGCGGCGTTTACCACCACCGCCCAGCGCGAAGGCATCATTCCGGCTCTGGAGTCGGCCCATGCGGTTGCGTTTGCGTTGAAACAAGCTGCCAAAATGGATAAAAATCAGGTACTCATCATCAACATGAGCGGCCGCGGCGACAAAGATTGCATGGAAGCCGCCCGCCTGCTTAACGTAGACGGCGTACCCAGCGTCAAGGCTTAGAGATTATGAACAAGTCTTTATTAATTACCGGCCCTATTCTTGCCGTTGCCGCACTCGCGCTTGCTGGCTGTGCTCAACCTGCCAACAAACCCGAAGCGGCTCTGCGCAGCCCGCCAAGTTCTTCTGGCAGCGACGCCTTTGAATTTGGATATTCGACGCCGCATCCAGTGCTTGTGGTGGGTTTACCCAATCATCCCGGCCAGAAACCAACCGTCACCACCATTGCCGGTGCGATTATTCCTCGTAAGCCGGTCCAACCTGCCAATACCGGCGAAGGGTTGCCAACTAAAACTTCTGTACAGGTTATTGAAGAACCTCCACCGGCAACCCAACCGGCAACCACAACACAGTCTTCTCCCGCGCCGCCCCCTGCTATTACAAGTGGCCCAGGCCCCGCAACGCAGTCTCATTAGCCACGGCGGTTCTATCTTTCCATGGCGTTGGCCAAGTATATGCTGCCATTTTGAGAAATTGTAGCTCCCAGCGTGTAAGATTTTTCTAAGTCGGGCGACCTATGAATATAAGGGGTCGGTCGAAACTCATCCTTTTGCGGCTGAATGTCGTAAATGTGGTGCGACAGTAAATAAAACGATCTCCAGAATTGCCGGGGTAAGTTATGATTTCAACAGTGCCGGGGTCTTCAGGTGCAGGCTTGCCTCAGGGGGGCGGCGCACGCCTCGTCATTTTTGTGGCGTTTTTAGGCTTATTTTTATCGGGCTACAACAACTTTATGCTGCCGCTGGCGCTCATAAAACTTACGCCGGCTTTTAAGCTCAGTGCCTGGCAAAATGGAGAACTTCTGGCT
Organism: Planctomycetota bacterium; assembly: GCA_021780285.1. Classification (GTDB taxonomy): domain Bacteria; phylum Planctomycetota; class Phycisphaerae; order WQYP01; family WQYP01; genus JABEVB01. The sequence continues at coordinate 645 of JAJXZA010000147.1, read as the reverse complement.
GCGACGTTTTTGGGAATGCTGTTGGGAGGAGCCATCTTCGGACGCCTCGCGGATGTGCTGGGCCGCAAACGAGCCATGATCGTCAACATGCTTATTATTGCCGCGTGTGCCATAGCCACAGGGTTTGTCACCGGTCCTGAACAACTCTTAAACCTGCGATTGATCTTAGGTATTGGTATCGGCGGTGGCTACCCCATTGGCTCTTCCTATGTTGCGGACATTGCTCAAAACCATCATCGCGGCTCCAGAATGACGCTGGCTTTTTCAGGCTGGGGGTTTGGAGCCTTAGCCGCTGGTTTGATTGGCTGGGCCATGCTAACGATGCTTCCGGCCAATCAGGGCTGGCGGTGGATGCTCGCATCGGGCGCTATTCCGGCAATCGCCGCACTGGCGGTAATTGCATTCCTGAAAATGCCCGAATCTCATGCCTGGAAACATGCCAGCACCCTTGACCCACTGTCCACCAGAGCTTTGTTCTCGCCCGCCCATCGTCGTCTTACCATCGCAGCTTTACTCCCCTGGTTTTTGATGGATTTGCCCGTTTACGGCATTGGTCTGCTGACGCCCACATTGCTGACTGAACTTGGCATTGGCAAAGCCAACATGGTGGTTGCTGCCACCTGCGGACTGGCTGCTTTGACGCTG
>JAJXZA010000153.1 GCA_021780285.1 Planctomycetota bacterium | reverse complement strand
TTCAGGCGGTTGCGGCGAGCTTAAGCACACGGCCGTAGAGCCATCGGTTGGCGTTGCCGCGGTAGAGTTTTTCAAGCACGTCTGCGGGCAGGTTCAGGCCGACCAGCCGCGGCACGCCGCCGGGGGCGTCCGGGTCGTCAATGGGCGATTCGCCGTTGTAGTCGGTTTCCCAAAGCTTTTGATGCGTCCACCAGCGGCTGGCGTAATGGTCGTAATTGTATTTGTCGCCCACAACCAGGTCGCTGCCGAAAAGAATACGGTCCTGATTCCGTATAAAAAAGTCGCGCACGCGACTAACATCCTGGCAGGCGATGGCGCGGACCATCCACTTGGTGGCGCTGGAATCTATAATATAGTGAGGGTAACGATCCAGCCGTTTCTGCAGGGTGTCGAGGTCTTCAAGCAAGCCGCCCATGTGCGCGCCCATGTGAATACGATCGGGATATTTTTCGAGCATGCGATCAAGCATGGGAAATTGCTCGACAAAAGATTTATGGCCTTCGGCGGGCGAATATTTTTTTCCTTCGCCGAACCAGGCCTGCGGGTCGCCCACATGGCTCATAAAGTGATAGCCAAGCCGGTAGGCGTGGTCCATAACACCCTGAATATCAGGATGGTCGAGCGTCATGCCCATGCGTTTTTGCGTGCCGGGCGCATTATGAAATTTAATCAACCGCGAGCCTTTGGCGTAAAACCCTTCAAGGCGCGTGTGCCAATCGCTGATGAACTCTTTGGGTGAACTCATCGCCTGCCATTTGGGAATGGCGATGAACTCAAATCGGCCCGGAAACGCCTGGCGCAGCGGGTCTACATCTTCCAGCGGAGCCATGGTCCAGATGCCGCCGATGCTGTAATCATCGGCGGCGCGAATAAACTCGCGGGTAAGCTGCGGGTTGTGGCTGTGGGTGTGAACATCAATAATGAGGCCGGGAATTTTTCGCGTGGGTGCCGGGCGGTAGGCGGCGCCGATGCGGTTGTACGGCGGCGGGCCGCCGGGCAGGGTTGCGGTTTGTGTTGCGTCGGGTGGAGGCAAACTGGGGTTGCTCATCGCGTAATTCCTGTTTTAATAGTCGGGCGCAGCTTTCACACGCGAGCTGCGCTTCTTATATTGTTCCTTTTAAGGGAAAAGCCATGACCATTGCAACCGTTCCAAGGGGAGCCATCGTAACCGGGGCATCACGCGGCATAGGCCGGCAGATTGCCATAGAACTTGGCGCGCTGGGCTGCGGTGTTTTGGTTAATTATGTCGCCAACGAGCAAGCCGCCGGTGATGCGGTCACCGCGGTACAACAGGCCGGCGGCAAGGCGGTGGCCGTCAAGGCGGATGTAAGCGTTGCGGCCGATCGCCAAAAACTTGTGGATGCGGCCATCAAGGAGTTTGGCTCGCTGGAAATGCTGGTGAACAACGCGGGCGTAGGGCCGAGCCGCCGCGACGATTTGCTCGACACCACCGAAGAAAGTTTTGACCGGGTGATGGCGATTGACCTCAAAGGTCCGTTTTTTTTATCGCAGCTTGCGGCACGGGCCATGCTTACAAACTTGCGCGATGTGGGCGGCCGGCGCGGCAGCATTGTTAATATTTCAAGCATCAGCGCATACGCCGCGAGCGTTAATCGAGGCGAATACTGCATCGCCAAAGCGGGCGTCGCCATGATGAGCAAACTGTTTGCCGTGCGGCTGGCGCGGGATGGCATCAACGTGTATGAAATTCGGCCGGGCATTATAGAAACCGACATGACCGCCGGTGTTAAGCAGAAATATGACGGCCTTATAACCGGCGGCCTGACACCCATTGAACGCTGGGGCCAGCCGGCGGATGTCGCCGCCGCGGTAAAAGCGGTGGCCATGGGACTGCTGCCGTTTTCGACGGGTGAAGTCATCAACGTGGACGGCGGCTTTCATTTGCGGTCGTTGTAACGGCCGGTGCAGAGTCTCGGCGTCTTAAATATTAAGCGACGGTACGACGGCGTTGAGCGCATCGAGACATTCGGGGTCGAGGGCGATGCCGCGGTCTTTTGCCATAATGGCCAGCGCTTCGCGCACCGGCAGAGCACCGCGGTAGGGACGCTCGGCGGTGAGGGCATCAAAAATGTCGGCCACGGTGACAATGCGTGTTTCAAGGTTTATTTGCTCGCCATGCAGCCCCAGCGGATAGCCTTTGCCGTCAAGCCGCTCATGATGCGACCTGCCGATATCGGCAAACTCACGGAACAATGGAATGCGGCAAAGAATTTCGCCCGAGAGCCGCGAATGCTCTTTTATTTTGGCATATTCTGCGGGCGTGAGTTTGCCGGGCTTGTCGAGCAGGGCGTTACTGATACCGAGCTTGCCGATGTCATGGAGCAAAGCGGCCCGCCGAAGCCAGCGGCGATTTTTGGGCTGCATACCGAGTTGGCGGGCAATGGCGTCGGCATAGCGGGCCACGCGCGTGCTGTGGCCAAAGGTGAAAGGGCTTTTGGCGTCAATAACGCGGGCAAACGCGCGGGCGATAACATCGCAGCGGTCTTCATCAGCGACGATCACGCGGTTAACAGGTTCCAGCCGGGCCACACGCGTGGGCAGTTCGCGTGAGGTAAGATGTTGCCAGAAGCCCGGTTTGGCGGCCGCAAGTTGCAAAGCACGCACCAGATTGGGGTCAAACCAGGTGCCGCTGCGTTCTTGGGCGCGTTCGAGTGCGGCCTGCGGGCCTCCCAGCGACCAAAACACCTCCACCACCTGGGCCAGCAGCGCGATACGCGCGCCCATGGGGATGTCGGCGCCTTTGAGGCCGCGCGGTCGGCCGCAGCCGTCCCAGTATTCGCCCAGAGCTTCGATGGCTGCGGCGGTTTCAGGGCTGAAGCCCATTTCAAGCGCGATGTCGCTGCCGCGCTGACAGCGTGCGGCGACAAGTTCGCTTTGCAGTTTTTCGCCGCGCACGGCGAGCAATGCAAAGCGGCGCAGCTTTTCGACCAGAGGGGCTTCCGGCGCCAGATGACCAATCACGAATTTGGCGAGTGCTACAAAACTGCGGTTGTCTACGCGGGCGTAAGCACCCTTTATGGCACGGTCGTCGTTGGCATAAAGTTCAAACACGCGCGCGGCATTGCTGGAGCAGCCGGCATCTTTAAGCAGCAGGGTGTAGTACAGGTCGGAAATCTGCTGTTCGGGCAACTGCATTTCTTTGGCGATGTGCATGCCGATCCAGCAGCAGCGCGTGGCGTGGCCGGGCGGCAAACCTTCAGTTAAGTCCAGAGCGTAGCTCAACCCGCCCACCAATTCTGCCAAGCGAACGGTTTGTACCGCCTGACTGGTGGGCGATTTGTACTGCCCGGTTGTGCACGCAGCGGTCATGGCTGCAAACTCCTCTCTCATCTGCCCGCCGCGGACTTAGACAGTGATGTTTTCGTTCGGCGGTTTTAAAAGACCAGAAGAACTGGATACCACTGGTATCGGCTCGAACCACCGGATTACATGAAGCCCGGCAGGCTGATATAAGGAGCCTGCAAAACGCCCTAAAACCACCATTTTTATGGGCTGCACACCGGAATTGTACGGGCGTATAATGGTGCACAACCCCAAGGGCCTCTCTGGGCACGTGATATAAACAGGCGGCCCGCTTTTAAGAAAAATCGGCCGGTGGGAACCTAACCGCGTCTGATGCGTCAAATTATGGTATGCCG
>JAJXZA010000135.1 GCA_021780285.1 Planctomycetota bacterium | reverse complement strand
GTAACAAATCTGCCTCGCGCCGCAAACAATTCTCGCAGATCATTTGCAACCGCATGGCACACACCGGGTGTGCCCAAGCAAGTCCCATAAGTCATTGAGGGGGCGGCCCTGTATATACCGCCGAATGTCCGCAGCGTAACCCCGCTTTGCTGTAGAAATTGTTGTTTGATTTTTCTTGGAGGTCAGATAACCATAGGCGATAATCTGGCTAAGGGTGGTGAATATGTGCACTGCCCTGTTCCGGCTCGGTTCAGCCGGAAAAACCTCATGCGCGGCCACGCATTGCTCCGATGGATTTATGGCAAGCCATTGGGGAAGGCGCCTGCCCGCATAGACATGGAAGGTCGCGACACGACATGAGCGATGAAATCGCCAGCGAAAACTTGTCGGCCGAGCGGGCATCGTTCGATGTCCTCTTTGGTGAAGAGTGTGCCATGCCGCCGACGACAACTTCCGATGCGTTGCAAAAAGCGATAACCCTGGCCCAGCATTCAGATGCGGTGCAAACAGTGCATAAACGCTGCACCGCCAAAGACCCCGAATTTAGTTACGCCCTGCCCGAAGCCCGCGATGGTGAAGAGCGCGGTCTGGTTTATTCGCTCTTTTTGCCGGCCGAGGCGACGGTGCCCCCCGAAGATGTTTTTGGCAACCTGCGCTGGGGCGGGCGCGTCTTTTTCGCCTCCCACGATGAGCAGGCCCTGCGAGCCTTGGCACAGCGCTATCGAAGATGGGATGGCTTTGTGCTCGACATGGACGTTCAGATGCTGCGCGGCGGCCTCATGGGGCTGCCGCTGCCCATCGGCAAAAAGACATTTTACTTCGCGGCCCGCAAGATAGACCTTATTCGACCGGGACAATCGTCCGATCGCTTCACGTACCATGTGCAGCTTACGCGCCAGGGCGGCCAATGGGTTGTCGTCAAGAGGGTGCCCACGCTCGACCGCGTCATGGCTCGCCTGCGCGAAAAATTTCCGGATGCCGCAATGGACGATATCCGTCGCCGCGCGCAGAAATTCACCGAAAAAATATTCCCGGTGTTTTTAACCCGCGAAGCGGCCATGCTCAAAATTCTGCAGCAGCATCTGCCCGAGGAGTACGCCAACCGCGTCCCAAAATGCCTGGGTGTGGAATGCGATAACAAAGGCTTCGTCCGCACGCTGTACATGAACTGGATGCGCAACGGCGGCAAGGGGCTTTCGCAGCTTGAATTCGCCCTGCAAACCGCCGAGCTGCTCTCCGTCATGCACGATAAAATCGGTGTGATTCACCTCGACCTGCGCCTCGATAACTTTGTCATTACCGACAAGGGTGTTGGTTTTATTGACTTCGGCTCGGCGGTGCGCGCCGGCGAAACCTTTGCCGACAACTCTCTGCTTTCAACCCTTTTTGAAGAGATGATGCGCACCAGCCAGATTCAACGCATGCTGGGCCACATGAAAGACAACGGCCTGGTTACCTCGCGCGTACTTTCCGACGGCCACCATAAGGTGGACAAAGCCGTGGACATCTTCTATATGGCCGTGCAGATGAACAAGCCTCACGGAAACCCCGACTTCAAAGGCCTGGTGCGCTGCAACGCCCGCACTCTGGAAGCACGCCACATTAAACGGCTGACCGAAGAAGTTCTCCGCCCGGCCGATGTTTCAACGCCTTTGTATCGCTCAGCAACCGATATTCTCGAAGGCCTGCGCACCGTGGCCGTTGAAGTTGCCGCCGGCCATGAACCGCCGCCTCCGCCCAGCAAGCGTGTCACCAAATCGGAAGATGACGTAGCGTTGGAGGCCGTAGCTGCGGCAGTCTCATCCGGCGATGGCATCATGTAAACAAACCGCATGCCCAAGAGGCCGCTCATACAGGCACAAGCAACCTCAATTTGCCGATGCGCCACATAGCTATTATCTAAGTTCGCGACCGGCCATAGGTTATCGCGCACCTTAACGCGGTACTGGCAGCGCCCTGAACGCAAATGGTATTTTCAGCCGCAATGTTCGCGTGAACCATTTAATTCTGACCGCAACCGGCTTACCCCCGGTTACATCCAAAGCCGCAATGCGGTTTGACCAATTACCGGGCGGCACATACTGAAGATTCAGTTGGTTGGCAACGCTCAAAGTACGACCCGCCTTTGATAGAAACACCAGTTCGCCGGAGTCACCCCAGCGCTGCTTGAAATAATGCAGCAACGCCAAACCGCCAAAGGCGAGCAAATGTCGCCTTGACCCGTCGCCGTAAAACATAGTCGGTAAAATAACCCGCATCATCACACGGTAACCCTTGACTGTCTTGACGGGCACTCCAAAGTGAAATTGCATGCTGGGGAAGTTGATCGCAGCGCCAAAGCGATCGAGCCCCTTCGCCTCACGCGCCATGCGCAGGTTGGCGATATAAACACTTAAATGGCCCTAAAGGTTAAGACTTGCCGCATGGGTCGGCAATTGGCCGAGCGGAAGTCGAAATGGAAACACCATTTGCCCCGCCTGCGGCCAAAATACGCTTGGGCTTGTAGTGGTGATCTTTTTCAGCACGGCCTGTCTCGGGCTTAACAGGCTCACATGCGCACGCAAGCGTCCCATTTGCTCAATTACCTGCCCGCGCAGCGGCGCCCACAAAGCCAGGAGTTTTATCCGCACGCCGTTAGAGTAGTTCCGTGAACCGGAGGCGAACTCTTCATCGGCGGAACGCCGAATTATCGGCACAGTCAATAGGCAACTGCCAGTCATCTCACGCGGAACATACGGGCCAAGAACACTCGCACGGCCGAAGGTCACAATGTCACTCGGATTAAATTCATCCCAGCCAGCTGTGGGGCCAACACCAGACCCGGAACATATCAGTCGAACGGCTTGCCAAAACTGCATTCTTGTTTTGGCAGCCTTCTTCGGATGCCACCCATGGATAACCGAAGAACTCAGAGAACATTTTCCCTGCACCTGGTCGAAAACATTCTTTAAACTTGCGGCAAGATTTGCACCGCCCGTGGACACATCCACAAGCGGGCCGCGCTGTGCCCGTTGCTCTTCGAGAGAGGCCAAGATATGAACCAATAGCCTGCGTTTCTGGGCCGAAGTAGAACCATTTATAGCCCTCCGAATCGGAGCAATAACTTCCGGCCCAAGCATTAATATCGCACGCTGCGCCTGGGCCTGTGCGGTGCGACTGTTTCCCGCGAGTTGGGCGATATGACGTTTCAGCACAGCCATGTCAATCGTGCTTGCGTTAATCGGGGCATTTTGTCCGCCCAAGAGCGCCCTTCGTTGGATGCTTACGCCAGGTGAAACGAATGGTTTGCCCTCCACAGCCTTGGCCGCATCGGCTGCCCCGCCGGGAGCGGAACATTGCTAAACTTGAATAACTCGCGGGCATGGACAAATCCGTGATAGGTTGTGATCCATACCTTTTTCGGCAAACCAGCTTTAAAATGCACGCGATACCGCCACCCTGAACCGCCAACCGAACCGCCCAGCATGCAATTCACGCGCTTGCCATCGGCACTTAAAAATCCCATCTCACCGCCGAGGTTTGCCAGGTAGCCAAATGATGTTGTCGGCAGGCAGCTCAGAAACTGCGCTGCCATCGGACCACTCGCCTCCGATCCATGCTCAAAAACATCAACCGTCATCACATGATCACTCCTCCGCTGTATCACCGGCTTGGCCGGCTGTGGCATGATGCGAATTTCAAGTCCATCAAGTTTGAGGGTTGTGACCTTGTCGCCCAGCGTAAAAACACGCGTGCGCGGCGCAATGGCCAGACGGAGCGGCAGGTAGCCAGCCATATCTGTAATTTTGCGTCCCGTAGTCCAAGACCAGGGAACATCGGCAGACATACCAAATCCTGCGTAGCTGTTGCTGATCCCGTTGGATTGCACATGTGCGAGCAGCGGCGTCCTGCCACCGCCGCGCAAATTCCACGACTTAACGGCATCCACGCCCAGGGTCCGGATGACTGCGGGATCGGCGCCGAGTATTCGGCTCTTGGCCGGACACCAAAACCCGTAGAACCAAATCTGAAGCATTGGCGGATGTTGCGCCTTGCCCCGGGTGAAATCTATAGTTTGCTGTGCGTCTAAATCGGAAATGCTAAGCAGTAAAGGTCCGCATACTGATACCGGCGTTTTCTTGGTGACACCACCCATACTCAAAAACGCCCACAGTCCGGTTGCGTCATAATCCTGGTTATCCGACGGGCTTACGCCGCTTTCTCTCGCTATTTGGCAGATCACCTTCCAGAATGAAGCCCGGTGGACATTTATCGTTAAACGCGGCATCGAAAACTGCTGGGACAGCGTTAGTTGCAACTGGGAGTATGGATATACCCGCTGACATAGCCGCTTGAGCACCTCCTTAACGGTTGTATCGGACATCTGCAGGGTCACGCGTGGAGTGCCTACAGCGCTATGTCTGGCGACCTGCAAAAGAGCCGCACGCAGGTGCTGCCGCATAGGCGGCGTGGTAAGCCCGCTAAGGGCATTTACTAATGCCTTTCGTGCAAGCTTGCCATTTTGAGCCAAACCAACCAAGGCCCGGCGACGGACCGCAATATCCTGGCTCTCTAAATCCTTTATCCACTGCTGCAGTTCCTGTTGGCGTGCACTGACTCTAACAGCCCCGGTCATGACAATGGGCGGCAGGCTTTGCGCCTGCGTCCGAGCGTTCCCCGCCGCCAGCAAACCCACCCAAAGCACCATACTCAGCAGGAGCCGCCGCCTTTTGCCACCGATGAAACACGTCGCCATAGAGCAGCTCCCGACACATACATGTGTAATTGTCTCATGCCGAAGGCAGCATGCCAACGGGGTTGCAATAACAGTTCTGCCCATACCGGCTCGTGCACCGTATACCTTTCTGATGCAGGTACTGGCGCCGCTTACCATCCTCTTGCAACGCACTATGTTACGGCGTCCCTGTAGCCAACAAGGCGTTTCACAACTGATTCTCCATAAACATCACGTATGCCAACCTCTTTTGATGCGCCGCTGGCCCGGCGGTTCCACGAAAGCATTTTCAAGGCAAAATTTGCCCCCCCGGTATACAATATTGCCAGCTTTACGGCGGCCATAGCGGGTGGCGGCGGCTTTTATCGGGACTGCGGCGCATGGCACCCGCCTGCCGATAAAAGAGCAGGCATTGTTCGCAACCAGCATCGCCCGGTTGCCGGGGTGTTTACAGGGAAGTTTGCATGCGGGTAGTCACGGTAGACAGCGATACAGTAACGCTATCCATCATTAAAAACACACTCACCGCCGCCGGTTATGAAATCATCGCCTGCGACACATGCGACGAGGCGCTGGAAATTGTTCGCCAGGGCCTCACGCATCTGGTGGTCGCAGACTGGAACTTTCCGGGAAAAGTCGGCGGCCTCGAGTTATGCCAAACCATTCGCCGCGAAGAAATGTGGGGCTACGTCTACATCATCCTCCTGACCGACCGCGACGACCCGCAGGAGCGCGTGCGCGGGTTAAGCGCCGGAGCCGACGACTTTATCAGCAAACCATTCGACCAGGATGAACTCGTGGCCCGGGTGCGTTCCGGCGAGCGCGTGCTTTCGCTCGATACCCGCAACGTGGCGATTTTTGCGATGGCCAAACTTGCCGAGTCGCGCGATCCCGAAACCGGCATGCACCTGGAACGCGTACAAAGCTATTCGCGCATTCTGGCGCAGTACCTCGCCGGCCGCGACTCAGCCGGTTCGACTATTTCCGCCGACTTTATCCGATGGATTTACCTCACAAGTCCGCTGCACGACATCGGCAAAGTCGCCATACCGGATTATGTGCTGCTGAAGCCCGGAAAATTAAATGACCGCGAATTTGCCCTTATGAAAACACACACCATTCTTGGGGCCAACACCATTGACATCGCTCTTAAGAAATTTCCGCGGGCCGAGTTCCTCCGGATGGCACGCGAAATAACCGCCACTCACCATGAACGCTTTGACGGCACCGGCTACCCGCTGCAGATGCGCGGCACCGAGATTCCATTAAGCGGCCGCATCGTGGCCGTGGCCGATGTCTACGACGCATTGACATCCAAGCGCTTATACAAAGACGCGTTTTCACATGAAATCGCCAAATCCATGATTGTCAGCGCGTCGGGCACGCAGTTTGACCGCGACATTGTCAACGCATTTTTAGCCAACGAGGCTGCGTTTATCGCCATACGCGAACGCTTTAGCGAAAAGCCGCCGGTTATCACATAACCATCTCGCACCTGAAAGCAGCCGGTAATCATCGTCGCCGCTCGGCGCTCTGAACATTCGAATTTCGTCTCGCGCCGCGCAGGCCGCGCTGCCCGAGCGCAGAGTCTTTACAGCGGCGCCAGAGGCCGTTCGCGGCGCAGGGCCACATTCAAAATCAAGCCGGTGGCCAGCATGTCCGTAACAATGGCACTGCCGCCATAAGATAGAAATGGCAAAGTGATGCCCACCACCGGTATCAGTCCGGTGGTCATGGCGATGTTGATGGTCGCCTGCAGAATCAGCATGCTCGCAAGCCCAACCACCAGCAGGCGCGCAAAGCTGTCGGGGGCGGAGCCGGCCGTTTCCATGCAGCCGCCGAAAAATACCACGTACAACAGCAGCACACCGGCGCCCCCGGCAAAGCCCCATTGAGTGGCCACCACAGCAAACACAAAGTCGTTGCCGGCTTCAGGCAGCAGGCCATGACGAATCTGGTTTGCGCCGGCCAGCCCCTGCCCCATCACTCCGCCTGAACCTTCGGCAATTTCGCTTTGCTGCTGCTGGTACAAGTCGCCGTGCAATTGATGATAGGTCGGTTTGCGCTGCACCAGCATGGCTATGATGCGCTGCTTTTGATAGCTTTTAAGCAATGGGTAGCAGCCCGGTGCAATCGAAAGCACAATCAACGCAATGGCCAGCAAATGCCGAAAACGCGCCCCAGCCGCTATAAGCATGCAATACAGCGCCATCGGAAACAGCAGCGCCGTGCCCAGGTCCGATTCTTTTAATATCAGGCCCATCGGCAGCAGCATCAGCACAAAGGGCGTGAGTAATCGGCTCAACTCGCGGCAGTCGCGATGACGCCGCAGCGACCACGCTACCGCCATCACAAACGCAATTTTGGCCAGCTCGCTGGGCTGCAGATTCACGCCGGATCCCAGCACAAACCATCGGTGCGAGCCTTTAATCGCCGGGGCAAACAGCACGCCAGCCAGCAGGGCCAGGCTGACGGCATAAAACACATAGCTGTAGCGTCCAATACTTCGGTAGCTCGGCACAAGCACTATAAAAAGGCCCACCAGGCCAACCAGAATGTGCAATTCTTGAACATGCGCCATTCGCACTGAAACCACCCGCAGCGCCGCAATGCTCGCCGAGCAAAGCAGCAGCATCGCCACGAGCAAAATCCATGCAATCTGATTGGCCAACAAACGCCGCACCAGATGATTGCGCTGCCGCCCCGGTCGCGGCGACGAGCCGCCATCGTAAGGTCCGGGCGCAGGCTCGGGTCGCAACGATTGTTGCGTGATAACACTGCCGCCGCCGGATGCTTTCAATGAGGTGTTCAAGGCTTGTCCACCTTCGGCAAATATCCACGGGTCTCGAGCGCCAGCACACACTGGCGCACCAGCAGTGCCGCCGATGAGCCGCCCTCACCACCCATTTCGACCACGGCAGCAATGACATATTTTGGATTCTCCGCCGGCACATAACCAACAAACCAGCCATCGTCGCCTTTAACCACGGTCTTTTTGCCATTAATTACCTGCACTTGGGCTGTCTGCGCGGTACCCGTTTTACCGGCAACTGGCAGGGCCATTTGCAGTGCACGGGCGGTGCCGCCGGCGCCGTGCACCACAAGGTTCATGCCTGCCTCCACCTCGGCCAAAGCGGCGGAAGTGATGCGCACGTTGGGCCGCTGAAGCGGCGGAGCCGGCAGGCCGCGCATGAGTGTTACCGGCATCCAAACGCCGCCGCGCAGCAGCGTTGCATAGGCACCGGCCATTTGCAGCGGCGTAAAGGCAATAGGCCCCTGCCCAATACCCATAAAAATCGAATTGGTGCGATCACTCGCCCGAAGCTCACCCCGCCGCTTGCGCGGCAGATAACCGGTGGTTTCTTCGGGCAGGCCCACGCCAGTATACCGGCCAAGACCGTAGGCTCTAAAAATATGGATCAACCGGTTGTAGCCCAGGCGCATTCCAACCGTATAAAAAAATACATCGCAGGAATGCTCGATCGCCTGTACCACATTCTGCGGGCCGTGGCCGCCGGTGCGCCACGCCCAGCACCTGAACTGGTGCGGATGCCCCGGAAACAAATACCCATGGCAGACAATTATGGTCTCGGGCGAAATTACCCCGTGACTTAACGCCCAGGCGGCCAACAGCGGCTTGACCGTGCTGCCCGGTGGATATGCACTCGCCACCGCCCTGTTAAGCAGCGGCAAGTTCGGATTTTTTAACAGTTGGTCGTAATCTTGATGATAGCTATTGAGGTTGTAGCTCGGCAACGAAAGCATGGCCAAAACGTGGCTGTTACGAACCTTAAGCACCACCGCCGCCGCCGGATGCCCAACGCCATCCACATCAAAAAGCCCGGTTTTAGGATCGGCCGCCGAGCGCTGAATCTCTCGCTGCAACTTAATATCCAGCGTTAAACGAATGGTTTTTCCGGGCACGGGGTTGCGCCGCACCGACATAACCTCATGGCCGCTTAAATCAACGAGCTTTACACCGCGGTCGCCGCGCAGGGCTTTCTCGGCGGCGTACTCCACGCCAAAGGCGCCGGTTTCATCACCGGGCAGGTAGCCCTGCAGATTGCCGGGCGTGTCGGCAAGTTTACCCGGAATCAGCCGCGGCAATCGGAACGCATCCGCCTTAAGTTCGTCCGGAGTAACCTGGCCCAAAGCGCCGATAACCTGCGCCGCCACGCTGCCATACCGGTATTGCCGCACCGTGCTGGGCACAATCACAAGACCGGGGTATTCGTCGGCATGTTTTTTGAAATAAAACGCCACGGCCGGCGGTATGGCCGGCACAATCGTATGTGCCGTATGCGCTTCAGCAAGGTTGATGCGCGTGTGCATGCCCATGTCAAGGTCTACCGCGTCGGGCGATGCATCGGCTTGAACATCCTCGTCGTTGCCGTACCTGAGCGTCCAGATGTCTTCGCGCAGCGCCCGCATTCGCGAGCGAATAATATCGAAGCGTTCCAAAACATCGCTCAGGCTTATGCCGCAGTGCCGCGCGATGCGCGCCGGCATTTTGGCCAGATCGTCATTAATAGCACGGCGCATAGCCGGCAGGTGTGCCACAAGCGCTCGCCAATTGTGATATTGCGGCCGCAGCCGCTCGATGGCGGTGCGATTAATCCAGGAATCGTCGCGGTTCATGGCTTGGTAATCAATGGCGAGGTCATAGCACGGTTGTTCGGCGGCCAGCACATGGCCGCGGGCATCTATAATTTCACCGCGAACACTAGGAATGACAAAATGGCGATAGTTAAAACTCTGGGCGCGGGCTTTCCACTCTTTGGCCTGCACAATCTGCAGAATTGCCAGGCGGGCTCCGATGGCAATTGCCACCATCACTACGATTGCAAAAAGCAGAATTAAACGCCGTTTGAGCATGGCACTCCAAGGGTTTGCCGCCTACATTAACCTGATAGTGTAGCCTGCGGCCAACTGCGCATAAAGTCGCCAAGTCTGGTGCGGGTCGCCGTGAAAACCCGCCTGCAACTTAGCCATCAAACCAGCGACGGCGATTTTCTGATTCAAACCCCAAAAGCGGCCCCATCAAAAAAGCCAATTTAAATAGCCACGGAGCCAGCACCGCCGTATAAATGCCGGTGGAGCTTACAACGCCCAACGTCGGCCAAAAAGACATTTCGGGCGGTCGTGGCCCACCAATGAGCATCGGCGCCAGCCACGCCAGAATATCCGCCGCCGAGAGCGTAAACATCACCGCCAGCAGCGTTAAAATAGTTTGACTGATCATGTTGTAGCGAAAAATGCTCATGCGCACCCGGCTGATGACCCAGGCAACGAGTGCCAAAATAACGATATGGGTGCCCAAAAGGCTTGTCGAGGTAAGGTCGTATACCAGCCCGACGATCAGGCTGCAAAGCAGCGAACGAGATTCATCTGCAAACAGGGCGTAAAACACCACCAGCACCGGCAGAAATTCCACGTGAAAGTAGCCGTGCTCGCTTAGTGCGCCCAGATGCGCCATTTGCAAAGCCGCGGCCAGATAAAGCAGAATACAAAAGCTGAACCAGCGCATACACAGGAGTATACACCAGGCGACAGGCGGGCACGAGGCAATTACTCACCCCATCAGATAGTTAAGGCGACACATACCGCCGCGTGTCGCGGGCAACTATCCCGGCGCAGCGGCCGGATCGGCAGCGCGGTAGCCAAAGTAGCTGCGCTTGCGGATAAGATCGGCCACCACCGGCGGCACCATATTTTGCCAGCTTTCATCGCCTGATTTTATTTTATTAAGCACATCGCGCGAAAAAATGGATAAGTAGCGTTCGTCGTAGCCTTCCAGCTGCTCTATGCAGCCGCGATCCACAAGGTAGCCGTAAAGCTTGCGGAGTTTGGCGTCCAACTCAAGGTTTTCAACCTTGATGAGTTTGCCCGTTTTAGGCTCTTTAAGCGGATAGATGTACAGCTTATGGTCGTTTTTAAACAACCGCCCGAACGATTCGAGAATGCCGCCATCGAGGTCGCCATAGTATTTTTCATCAAACAGGTCTATCAGGCTCGGCACGCCCATCACAATACCGATGGGTTTGCGGCTGTACCGTGCCAGGCAGGCCCCCAGCCGGTAAAACTCAAAGTAATCTGAAATGAGCACAGTTTTGCCGCACGCGGAGAGCACATCCGCCCGTGCCAAAAAGTCTTTAAGGTCAATGGCACCGTCGGCCTGCAGGTTGTGCATGGTAATTTCCATCACTTCCACCGGCTCTTCGCCATCGGCGTTTTTCATGAACGCGGCCTTGGCACATTTAAGCATGTCCAGGTTCACCTGCGTCACCGGCCGAAAGCTGCCGCGCTCCACAAGTATGGGCTTGTTGTGCAGCATCTCCGACGGCTGGAGCACTTCGCCGTTAGGCCCGAACATGGCCGCATCGCTCAGGCCCAGTTCAACCAGCCGCAGGCTCATGATGCGGTTATTAACATGCCTGAATTCAATGCCCGAAAACTCAATCATGTCTATTTCGATGCGTGCGGTGGATAAATTATCGAGCAGGCTCTTAAGCAGCATCTCCGGCTCGTAATGGTAGAAAAAAGCCCCATAGAGCAAATTAACTCCCACAATGCCCAGCGCCTCCTGCTGTTGGGCCTGCTCCTTGTCGAGCATACGCAGGTGCAGAATAATTTGGCTGTCCTGATCGCGCGGGTGCGCCTGAAACTTCACCCCCATCCACCCGTGGCCTTCGCGCCTTCCGTCAAAACTGCGCGTGGCAACCGTGTCGGCAAAGGCAAAAAACGAGGTCATATCGCCGCGGGCATCGGCCAGCCGGCTCAGGTTGAGCTTATGCTCATAATCGAGCATGCTCTGCAGGCGCGAGCGGCTGACATAGCGCTCGCATTTGCCATAGATGGCGTCGCTCACGGCCATGTCGTAGGCGCTCATGCTTTTGGCAATGGTGCCGGACGCCCCGCCGGCGCGAAAAAACCAGCGGACAACTTCCTGCCCGGCTCCAATTTCGGCAAAGGTGCCGTAGCGCCGCCGGTCCAGATTTATCTCAAGCGCCTTACGCGGCGTATCCAGATGGTCCCGGTCGCTATGCTGCGCGATAGGGGTTTCGTCGCCTACAGAAGTCATGCCTGCTCCAGTTTTGAGTTCAAACTTTTTGAGTGCGCCGTCGCAACTGCGCTCTTATGCTATAGAAACCCGCCCGGCGGTTCAAATGACATTTAAAAATGCCTGCGACTAAAAGCTCTCCAGCAGTCGCACGTACGCTTGAATCATCGCCTGGTCGCTGAAGTGCCGGCTCACGCGGTGGGCGCCCTGCGCCCCCAACCTGCGGCGAAGGTCGGCATCGTCGAGCAGCCGGGCAAGTCCCCATGCCATGCCGTGGGGCTGCTGCGCAGCAAGCAGCCAGCCGCTTTTATCGTGCTCAATTATCTGCCGCATTGCCGGCGAATCGAAGGCGAGCACCGACCTGCCCGATGCCATGGCCTCGGCGACTGTGAGGCCAAAGCCTTCCGCCAGCGAGGGCATGGCCAGCACATCAAACCGCGGGTACCAGCGCTCGGGTGTGGCTGTTGCGCCGATAAACCAGACGCGCGAGGCAATGCCCTGTTCGCGCGCCCGCCGCCGCAGCGCGGCCTCCTGCTCGCCGTAGCCCACCAGCGCTAGATGCAGTTTTTCCCAGCGGTGGTTGTCGCTGCGTATAAGCCATGCCGCTTCATCTATAAGCAGGGGCAACCGTTTAACCGGGTCGAACCGCCCCACATACCCCACCACCTGAGCATCGGCCGGCCACGGGCACTCGGCCGCCGGCATTGGCTCGGCCCGGCTGAAGCGCTGGGCATCTATGCCGTTGGGTATGACAAAGCCGTTTACAAATTGGCCAAACTCCGAAATTTTATCGAGAATGGCCTTGCATGGCGCGATAATGCCTTCGCAGCGGCCGCTTAACAATCCCTGAAGTTGCCAATGCCAGCGAGGCTCGGCCTGCAGCGTATGGATGGACTGCAAATACACGCAGCGCGGCCCAAACGGCGCGCAGGCGGTCGCCACCGCATTGGCGTGCAGCAGAACGCTTACGACCACATGCGGCGCTACCCGGTCCATTAACGAAAGCCAGCGCGTGAACACCTGTGGATCGGTGCGGCTGCGGGCGTGCAGGCTCGATACTTCGACATTGGCATGGCGCAGCCAGCGCCCCACCACGCCCGGCGAACGAATGGACACCACCGTCGGCTGCCAGCGCCCCGTGGCCTTAAGCCCGCACGCGACGGCATGCACCACCAGCGGGCTGCCGCCAAGGTCAAGGTCGGTTATTAAAAACAGAACTCGTTGCATTCAATCCATTCAACCAGGCAGCTTTTGCAATGTCCATTACCCGCGGGCAACACTGCTTCGAGCCTAAGCGTTCGCAACGGACCGGGCAGGCTATAAGCCTACACCACAAGCCGCAACACCGCAGCAGAGCGACCGCATCGGCACACTTGCTCACCGTTACCACTGGGCTTCGTCAAACGGCGTAAGCGGCGCTTTGCTGCGCGGCTTGGGCAGATGCTTGACCATATCGCTTACCACGCGCAGGGTTTCTTCGCTTTCGGCGCGTACGTTAAATGGCGAACCGGCGACAACCGTCACTTTCTTGCCGGCGGCGCGCAGCAGTGTTGCATCATCAAACACCGGTCCACTTCGGCTTGTACCTGCAAGCAGCGCGCTTCGCTGGGCGTAGGCCTGCTCTAGCGCTGATCTCTGAAAAAGCTGCGGCGATTGCAATTGTTGCAGGCCCGCAGCTTCGAAACCGGCATCCAAAGCACCGCCCTTCACGCGCACCAGGGCATTACTCAGGGCCAATACCGGGGCAACGGCCGGCGCGTTGGTAATGGCCTGCTCCATCGCATCAAGCAGGGTGTAAGGCACCGCAGGACAACTCGCATCGTGAACCATGACCAGGTCAATTTCAGGCTTGAGTTTTTCGAGTCCGCGGGCAACGGCGCCGAACCAATCTGGCCCGCCGGTGGCTACCGATACCCCCTGAAAGCCCAGATGGGCGCCATATTTTTGCTGCACGCGCGAAAGCTCATCGGGCAGCAGGCACAAAAGCCGCTGCTCGACCTGGTCGCGATTGGCATAAATCTCGATCGTTCGCATAAACACCTCGCGATTATCGAGCTTCATAAACGGCCTGCCGCTGTCTTTAGCCGCCCAAGGGGGCGCCGTCATCACAAATAAAACCGCCATCTTAGCCATAGTGCCTCCTGCTAAAGCCGGGCGCCACCGCCGGCACAAAAATTGTATCGCAGATTTTTGCCGCAAGCCATTGATTTTTTGGGGCCGCTACCGAAGGGAAGAAGCGGACGCAGCGCAGGCTGCAGGCCGCGAGACGAGATTTGTGCAATCCCCTACCGTCCTGATATGGCCTTGTTTTGAAAGAGTATCACACAAGCCGCCGCGAGCACCGCGAAGGGCGGCGCGGAGTTTGTGATGATAAAAAGGCCGATCTGCACTTTGGCAGACCGGCCCTGGAATTTTCAGACTCATACCTGCAGCAGAATCTTTCCGCCAAGTTGCACCTTGTATGGCAACTTCGATCAGGCATTCTTGCGGCGTTTGCCAAGCAGCAGGCCAAGGCCGCCGAGGCCCAGCAAGCCAAGCGTGGCTGGTTCGTTCAGCGGCGGCGGGGTACCTTCAGCCCGGCCCCTGTACACCTTTGGTCAAAGCCCCCGCACAAATGCAGAAGAACCCTTGAGGAGCGCCAACTATACTGTCGTCGGTGAAAAACTGCATCTTCCGTAGTGCGATGCCTGAAAAATCCGATAAGAAGTAATATAAGCCTGGGTGATGGATCGCCCGGTGGTATTGTCGCCCTATGCATGGAGGCTTCCA
>JAJXZA010000309.1 GCA_021780285.1 Planctomycetota bacterium | reverse complement strand
GTCGTGGTGCGTAAGGCCCTGACCGACGCGGGCATAAGCAGCGACGCGGTACAGGTGCTTGAAAGCCCCGATCGCGCAGCGGTAGGAGCGTTGGTAACCGCCGAAGGATTGGTGGACCTTGTCATACCGCGCGGCGGTGAATCGCTTATTCGCGCCGTGGTGGAACAGGCCACCGTGCCGGTCATCAAGCACTACAAGGGCGTGTGCCACATTTACATTGATAAAGATGCCGACCCCGACATGGCCGTCAACGTGGCGTACAGCGCCAAGGTAGATGGCTGCGCGGTGTGCAACACAACCGAATGCCTGCTGGTGCATAAAGACATTGCCGCACGCGTGCTGCCGCGGCTGGCAGCGCGCTTTCGCGATGCGCATGTCGAGATGCGTGCCGATACCCGCAGCCTGGGCCTGCTGCAAAATGCCAAACTGGCCAACGACGACGATTGGGGACGCGAGTTTTTGGACCTGATTATCGCCATCCGGCAGGTTAATTCGATTGATGAAGCCATTGCTCATATTGACCAGTATGGCTCACAACATACCGATGCCATTATCACCGGCAACATCGGTGCAGCACAGAAGTTTGTGCAACAGGTGGATTCGGCCAGTGTAATGGTTAACGCGAGCACACGTTGGGCCGACGGCTACGAATACGGCCTGGGCGCGGAAATAGGCATCAGTACCGACAAACTTCATGCGCGCGGCCCCATGGGCGCTGCCGACCTGTGCACCTACAAATTTATTGTTACGGGCAACGGGCACATACGCACGTAAAGGCCGCACCGTTAAACCACTAAGCCAGAGCGCAATGCCGCCCCGCCGGCGTTTTATCGCTGCCAAACAATTGAAGCGGCCTCCAGCGGCACCATCAGCCCATCGCCACGAGGCATGATGCGCGCGGTATAATCGCCCGGGGGGCGCCCGGCGGCGATGCGGCACTGATAGGCGTACCCACCCGCTGCGCCTCCGAGTGCATACGCGAGAGAAAACTCGTGGCGTTCAGGCGGGGAGCCGGCAACGCCATCTGCGTATAGCTCCACGATTAACTCGGCGGGCGGCAGTTCGCCCATGTATACATGGGCGTCAAATACAAGTTCATGTTGCTGCGTCTGGACATCAAAGCGGCCAAATCGCACCGAGGGCCACTGCGACTCGAGTTGATGCCGGCGTTGAATCAGCTCTTGGGCCAGTCGCCCGTGCTCGGCGGTTCGCTGAAGATAGCGCTGGGCCAGCGGCAGGTAGTGCTGCTGCGTGTACTGGCGAACGGCACGCGTGGCTGAAAACTGCAGCGTCAGCCGAGCCATGCTTTCACGAATGCGCTGCACCCATGCGGTGGGAATGCCCTGGGCGTTGCGGTTATAAAATTCAGGAATAACGTGTTGCTCTAACGTTTGATACAACTGCTCGGCCTCGGCCGCATCCCAGGCGGGGTCATCACCGTGTTCGCGGCCATCGCCAACGGCCCAGCCGAGTTCAGGCGCATAGCCCTCGGCCCACCAACCATCGAGTTCCGAAAGGTTAAGGCCGCCATTGGCCAGCACCTTCATGCCGCTGGTGCCGGAGGCCTCCCACGGGCGGCGCGGGGTGTTGATCCATACATCTACGCCGCGCACCAGCCTCTGCGCCAGCACCATGTCGTAATCGGCTATAAAGATGGCGCGGAGCCGCACCTGCGGCTGGCGCACAAACTCGACCCATTGCCGCACAAGTTGTTGACCGAAGCCATCGGCGGGATGTGCCTTGCCGGCGACAACAATCTGTACCGGCCGCTGGGCGTTGTCGAGCAGGGCCATAAGCCGCTGCGGATTGCTTAGCAGCAGATTTGGCCGTTTGTAGCTGGCAAAGCGGCGGGCAAAGCCAAGGGTCAGCACATTCGGATCAAGCACCTGACGGGCCACCTCAACCTCGGCGGGGCCATGACCGGACGCGGCAAGATTACGCGACAAGCGACGGCGGGCTTCTTCCACCAGCTTGCTGCGGCCATTGCTGCGCAGCAGCCATATCTTTTCGTCGGAAGCCTTGCGAATGGCGGCTGCGGCGGCGTCGTCAGCGTCGGGCTGGTTGACATTGACGCCGAGGTCCTGCCAAAAAGTTTCGGCGGCGGCTGATTGCCAACTCGGGTGATGCACGCCGTTGGTTACATGCGTCACGGGCACATCGGCCAGCGGCCAGCGTGGAAACAGCGGCGCAAAGAGCCGGCGACTCACCTCGCCATGCAGGCGGCTTACAGCATTTACGGCGCTGCTGCCGCGCATTGCCAGGTACGCCATGTTAAATGGTTCGTGGTCATCGTCGGGGTTGCGGCGGCCCAATGCCAGAAACTGCTTCATGGAAATGCCCAGGCGGCTTTCTGCGTAAAAGCTCAGGTAGCGCGCGACAATTTCCGGATCAAAGCGGTCAAACCCGGCGGCCACCGCGGTATGGGTGGTAAACAAGTTGCCGGCCCGGGTGGCCGCAAGGGCGACATCAAAAGGAACCTTGTGCTGCTGCATAAAATGGCGGGCGCGTTCGAGCACGGCGAAGGCGGCGTGGCCTTCATTAAGATGGCACACCTGAGGATCAAGCCCCAGCGCCGCAACCAGACGCCATCCGCCGATGCCCAAAAGCAATTCCTGCTTGAGGCGAAGGTCTGTATCGCCGCCATAAAGTTCGCTGGTTACACCGCGAAAGGTTGGATAATTGGCCGGGTCGTTGCTGTCGAGCAGATACAGCTTGGCGCAGCCCACATGCGCCTGCCAGATTCGCAGCCACACGCTGTAGCCCGGCAATGCAATTTCAAGCCGCAACCATTCGCCGTTCGCCTGGCGCAGCGGCGTTATGGGGAGTTGGCCGGGGTCGCTGTATGGATACACAGCCTGCTGCGAGCCGTCGGCAGCAATGATTTGCCGAAAATAGCCCTGCTGATACAAAAGACCGATGGCCGCAACTGGCACACCAAGATCGCCCGCGGCTTTAAGCTGATCGCCGGCGACGTTGCCCAAACCACCGGAGTAAATGGGCAGCCCTTCGCTGAGCATGTATTCCATGCTGAAGTAAGCCACAGCCTTGAGTGGCGAATTCGGATGCTGCATACCAAACCAGTTGGGTGCGGTGGCCATCTGGGCCTGGCGTGCCAACAGATCGTCTACCTGTCGGCGGAAAGATGCATCGGCCAGAAGCAGACGCAGTTTGTCGAGCGAAGCCGCCTGCAATACGACCCAGGGGTTGCGGGTTTCTTCCCAAAGCCGTGCATCGAGCGCCCGCCAGATGCCGTCGGCAGCACGGTTCCACGACCACCGCAGGTTCAGGGCGAGTTGGGCGAGAGGTTTGTATCCTTCGATTTGCGATTCAACAGGGGCGAATGTTGAGTTATAGTCACACGGGTTGACAGTCATGGAGTGCCTCCAGCAAGTTCTGCGCAAACCCCACCTGTGAGCATAGCATGGCGCAAGGCTGGGGCCAAAGCACGCGGCCTGCAGGCCTGCGAGAGCAGGCGAGTACGCGAACAGTGGAGCTTTGGGCGCTGGGCGTGTGCGGCGTGGTCGCGGCGTTGCTGCGAGCATGCTGGAGCACCAGAAGGCAGGAGCAAGAGTTGGGTTTGAGCCTGAAATGGGCGGAAAATGGGACATTTTGCAGCTTTTAGGGCGGCGAAAGCCGGCAACATAAGGGTTGAGACCCGCCCCCCTTTG
>JAJXZA010000154.1 GCA_021780285.1 Planctomycetota bacterium | reverse complement strand
GGCGGCGATGGCAAACTCTGGTGGTGGGATATTTTTAACCTGCGCACCCGCGGCGGCTCTGAAGGCGACTACCTCCAGCCGCCCACGCAAAATAATTCTACCGACCCCTCCCAACTGGTGCTGGCACAGAGCTTTGCCCTGCAGGTTGGTTCTGGAGATAACCCCGCCATTTACCCGCTCGATAAAACCGGCTTCGAGCAGGTTGAGTTTCTGGGCCAATACCCGGTTGGACAGGTCACCTACCGCGATCATCGCGTGCCGGTGAGCGTTGTCATGCAGGCATTTTCACCTTTTTTGCCGGGCCACCTGGAGCAATCCGCCTTCCCGGCGACCATCATCGAGTACACCATGACCAACACCGGCCGCGAAGCGATTACCTGCGGCATCGCCGGCTGGCTCGAAAATGCCGTGCTGGTGCACAGCGGCGGCGGTGCGGCCATGCAGCGCCGCAACCGCGTTAAACGCACCCAAGACGCCACCATGCTGCTGGCCGATGCGCTGCCGGTGAGCATACCCAATGCCGCTCCGCCGCGTCCGGCCATTACATTTGAAAACTTTTCGGATGGCTCGTTTAAACGCTGGAGCATCGAAGGCACCGCTTTTGGCAGCGCTCCAGCAACCTTCGCCACCAACGAAGCAGCCCGGCCCGGCTGGGACCGCACCGCCATCAAACGCACTATGCTCAGCCAGTACATGGCCGACTCATTTAATAAAAACGCAGGCGGTAACCCTGATACCGCCACCGGCAAACTTACCAGCCGCCCGTTTACCATCAACCGCAACTTTATCAATGTGCACCTTGCCGGCGGCAATCATCCGGGTCAAACGTGCGTAAACCTGATAGTCAACGGCAAAATCGTTGATTCCGCCACCGGCAACAACAGCGACCACTTCAGCTGGCATAGCTGGAATGTCTCTTCGCTTGCCGGGCAACAAGCCATTATCGAAATTGTAGACTCCGCCACCGGCGCTTGGGGTCACATTCTGGTGGATGCCATCACCTTCAGCGATAAACCGCCCGCGGCCGGCCCTCCGCAGGAGGCGCCCGATTTTGGCACCATGACGCTCTCGGTGTTGGGCAGCTCCGACGCGTGCTTTGGCAATCCCAACGCCCTGCACGCCCAGTTACCTTCCGCCGCATTTCGCCAGAAGTTCGCCGCTGCAACCGCCCGCAAGCCCATGGACCAACCGCTGATTGGCAGCGTCGGGCAAACCATGACGCTTAAACCGGGCGAAAGCAAAACAATCTCATTTGTGCTGACCTGGCATTTTCCGAACCCCATTCCGCTGCACCTCAAAACCACCGACAAACGCTGGTACGCCGCTCATTTTAAAGATGCTGCGGATGTCGCCGCCGCCGTTATAGGTGACTTCGACCGCCTTGCCGGCCAGACCAAACTGTTCCGCGATACCTGGTACAACCAATCTACCCTGCCGCACTGGCTGCTTGAACGCACACTCTCCAATGCGTGCATTCTTTCATCGGTGACGACGTACTTAATGGCGGATGGCCGCTTTTATGGCAACGAAGGCACCTACTGCTGCCCCGGCACCTGCACCCACGTTTGGGAATACAACCAGGTGACAAGCCGGGTATTTCCAGAAATTGAACAGCGCCTGCGGCAAATGGTTGAGTTCAACCCCAACATCGGCTTTGAGCCTGATGGCGGCGTGGCCATGCGCGGCGAGTTTGATCATACCGTGCCGGCCGACGGCCAATGCGGCATTATTTTGCGAACATACCAGGCGCATAAAATGTTTGCGACCGCCGACTTCCTGAGGGCCAATTACGGCAACATTAAAAAAGCCATTGAATACCTGATTAACACCAACGACCCCAAAGAGCGCGGCGTACTTACCGGGCCGCAGCATAACACGCTAGACGCCGCCTGGTATGGCGAAATAAGTTGGATTACCTCGTTGTATATGGCGGCATTGCATGCCGGAGCCGCCATGGCCGACGAAATGAACGACGCGGCGACCGCCAGCCGCTATCGCTCCATCGCCGCCCGCGGCCGCAAGTATGTGGATGCCAAACTGTTTAACGGCGAGTATTATTTTCAAAAGGCAGATCCCCAGCATGCACATAATGTCGGCAGTTACGGCGGCTGCGAAATAGACCAGATGCTGGGCCAAAGCTGGGCTTACCTCGCCGGGCTGGGGCAAATACTCGATCCGGTTAAAGTCGCCAAAGCCATTGATTCGCTCTGGCGGTACAGCTTTACCACTTATGTCGGCAAATACCGCAAGGCCTATCCTCCGGGCCGATGGTTTGCCGCCGGCAACGACGCCGGCCTCATCATGTGCACCTGGCCGCACGGGGGTTACAACATCAAAAGCAATTGGTCGGCATCTTATTTTAACGAGTGCATGACCGGCTTTGAGCATGCAGCCGCATCGCTCATGATTGCCCATGGCCGCGTAGACAAGGGCCTCGCCGTCATTCGGGCCATTCACGACCGCTACGCCGGCAACCATCGCAACCCGTTTGATGAAATTGAATGCAGCGGCTACTACAGCCGCGCCATGGCCAGCTTTGGCGTTTACGATGCCATCTGCGGCTGGAAATATCATGGCCCCAACGCACACATGGAGTTTAACCCGAAGCTCACACCCGAAAACTTCAAGGCGGCCTTTCTGGCCGCCGGCGCATGGGGCACTTACCGCCAGCGAATATCCGCATCAGGTATGACGGCTTCGCTGAAAGTAGCTTCCGGCAAGTTGTCACTTAAAAAGGTGACGCTCAACGCACCGCCTCACCTGGCCGCAGCTAAGTTGCGTGTAAGCCTGGCCGGCCGGCATACAGCCGCTGCTGTTGCATATAGCGGCGGCTCGTATATAGTTACATTCGAGCAGGAACTGCTGATTACCGGGGATACACCGCTGAGCATTTCGCTCGCTTAAAAAAGGAGCTTCATCATGGCCGCATTAAAACTTCGCAGCACCATCGCCTCCGGCTCGCGCCTTGGAGCCACACTGGCGGCATCTGTGATGCTGCTGGCACTCGTCAGCCTCACCGGCTGCCAAAGCATGAATAGCTCCGCCGCCTGGAAGTGCACCGTCAAGCGCGACCTGCCCCTCTATGGCGACCGCAACTGGATCGCCATCGTTGACTCGGCATATCCTGACCAGAGCAAAGCCGGCGTGACCACCATTGTTGCCAATGGCGGCATGTTCTCGACCCTCAAATATGTATTGGCCAAAATCGCCAAAGCGCCCAACATCCGCCCGGTGGCCTACACCGACCGCGAGCTTAACTATGTAACCGACGAGCAAACTCCGGGCATCAGCGCCTATCGGCAAAAGCTCGATGCCATGCTCGCCGCCGCCGGCGTACCGCATAAACAGCGCATGCACATCAACAGCATTGACCGGCTCAACACCGATGGCAAACTGTTTAAGATTTTGATCATTAAAACCAACTTAACCATGCCGTATACATCGGTCTTTATTCACCTCAAGTGCGGCTACTGGACCGACGCCGACGAAAACGCCCTGCGCGCCGCGATGCAGCAGAAATAGCCATCAAAGAACAAAAACACGGATGCAGCAAAGCCACCGCGAAGTCGCCTCGCTGGTTAGCCCAACTTTCGCACTTTGGCCCTGAAAACCGCATTATTTTGCAAATAAGGCCGAAAGTCTCCACCACAAACACCCCTTAATTTTTGGGTTCTGGTATCTCCCAATGCTCCTGTAAAGCCG
>JAJXZA010000180.1 GCA_021780285.1 Planctomycetota bacterium | reverse complement strand
CTCCACCGATTTTCGCCTGGCTTACGCGCCGGTGCTGGTAACCGGCGACGCGGTGGATTTATCCAAACTCGCCCTGCGCTATGTAGGGCAGGTGGAGTTTGCGCCAGTTGCCAAAACTGGCAACGCCGGCGACTTTGATGCGGCCCTGGGCAAAATTATGAATCGCCTGGGCATCAGTCCGATTTCATCGGATCAAGCCAAGGCCTTTTCGCTTGAGGCTTGTTCGCTGCTTAAGAGCATAGCCGTCAACCGCGGCAGCATCTACAACATCAACACCGCCATTCCGGCGCTGGTGCAGGGCCTCGGAAACGGCGATGCCAGCGTGGTCATAGCGTCCGCTGGAGTGTTGGGGCAGGTTCGCAACCCGCAGGCTCAGCTTGCGTTGGCCAAGGCCGCATTAATGGATACGTCGGCGCCCACAGCCACACGTGAGGCGCTGTTCTTGAGCCTTGCCGCTTCGGCCCGCAACGTGGGCGATCATTTGAGATCAGGCTCGATTGACCGGCTCATTCACGTTGCCGCCGACGAACAGGACCTCGCCGTTCGCAGTGCCGCCGCTACCGCCCTTGGCGCATTGAACGTGCCGAGCAATCAGGCGTCGGAGCTTATTCGTTCGCAGATTCACTAATCGGCGGGGCGGTGCCTGTAAACGAAGGCCGATGGCCCTGTTGAAACCGCCAGACTGCTGCGCCCGAAAAAAAACAGCTTGTCTACGCCTTGCAATTGGAGGCGAATCGGCATACCTTTTGACCCGGCAACATGGTTCGCTTGGGACATCTCACCCATTCCCCGGCTTTTCATGGAGTGTGTCATCTACGTTGTCGTTTCGAACTGCGATAAGCAGGCGCTTTTATTGCGCGATGCTGTTTAACACCACGCCATACCTGCCTTGAGGCCGTTTTCTTTCTACGCGAGGTTCACAATGAGGACATTTTCCCGTGCCAATGGCTTTGTGTGTAATGCCGATCGTATCAACAGGCGATTGCGCTCGCTGCCGCGATGGCTGTTTGCCGTGGTCGGCGTGTTGCTGCTTGTTTACCCGTCATCGGTTCGTGCGGACCTGCACATCAGGGCCGGCGGAAATCACCTGCAGCTTGGTGTAGCCGCACCCGATTGTTTTCGGCTGGGCATGGCTGTCACCGGCTCGGCAGCGCAGCGAAGGGCCATTTTTCTTGCACCCCAGCGCCGTACGCCCGCCATGCGCTGGACGGCTGCTCGCGCTGGATCGTCCATTGGCATCAAAACCTCCTTCGGCGAACTGATGGTCAATAAAACCACCGGCGAAGCAAGCTTGCTAAACGCTTCCGGCAAGGTGCTCGTCAAGCACATCGCGCTGGTGGATAATAACGGCATAAAGCTTACGCTGGGTATGAAGTCAGACGAGCGGCTCTATGGCAGCGGCAGCGATCAATCGCAATTATCGCTGGATCCAAATACCGTCAACACCTACGTTGGTAACGGCGATGCCTACATGCCGTTTTATTGGTCCACCGCCGGGTATGCCGTTCTGGTTGTCGGCAGCAGCGACTTGCAGCAGCCCAATCGTCACGCCAGCCCCGGCGCCGGCCAGATTGTGTGGGATCATTTCCCGGGCAATTCTGTAAATGTCTACCTGATGCCCGCCAAAACCATGGCCGATGCGCTGCGGGCTTATACTGGCCTCACCGGCCACCCGTTGGTTCCGCCCGAATGGGCCTTTGGCTATTTGCAAAGCCGCTGGGGCTGGAAGGATGCCGCCTATGTGCGTAAAACGTTGGCCCATTTCAGACGCGATAAGCTGCCGGTGGATGCCTTTATTTTTGATTTTGAATGGTACACGCCCACCCCCGATTACACTCTGCCCGTCAATGGTTTGCCCACATATCATGATTTTCAGTTCAACCCCATATTATGGTCCAATGTGCAGCGGCAGGTTCGCTACTTCGATAAAAATAAAATCCACTGGATGGGCATTCGCAAGCCGCGCCTGGGCAGCAGCAAAAATCTGGCGATGGCCCGCGCCCGCGGCTGGATGCTCGTGCCGGGCAGCACAGATCCGGTAAATGCCCGCGATCTTAACTATGCTCTACCCGCGGTGCGCCGTTGGTGGTTTGCGCACAACGCAAAGTTTATTCGCGCCGGCATGGTCGGCTGGTGGAATGATGAAGGCGAAGCCACCTACACGCTGTATTATTACTGGAATCTTGCGGAATACGCCGGCCTGCGCGAGCTTCGGCCCAACATGCGGCAGTTCAGCATCAATCGCGCCTTTTGCCCTGGTGTCGCCCGCTTGGGCGCAGCCGTGTGGACCGGCGACACACCCGCCAACTACAAGACTCTGCGCCAGCAGCCGTCGCATATTCTTAATTACTCGCTCGCCGGCATGCCGTGGGGCTGCTGCGACATCGGCGGGTTTTCGGGCAACCCGTCACCAACTCTTATGGCGCGGTTTTTACAGGCGGGTGTTTTCTTTCCAATTATGCGCAGCCATTCCAACCTTACCAATACGCCGCATTTTCCATGGCGTTTCGGCCCTGATGCCGAATCCGCCATGCGCAAGGCGCTTGATCTGCGCTATCGGCTGGTGCCCATGCTTTACAGCCTCGCACACCGGGCTTACGACACCGGCATGCCCATCATGCGGCCCATGTTCATGGAGTTTCCCGACGATTCTTCGCTCGACGATATGACCAGCCAATGGATGATCGGCAGCGGCCTGATGGCGGCGCCTATATTGCATCATTCATCGGATCGTTTGGTTTATTTGCCCGCCGGCGGCTGGTATAAGTTCCAAACCACAACGCTTTACTCCGGACCGACAACACGCGATGTTTCGCCCTCGCTGGATCAGATACCTCTCTATGTTCGTGCCGGCAGCATTGTGCCGCTGGGGCCGGTTATTCAAAGCACGCAGGACCTGCCTGGTGGTCCGTTGACGGTTGAAGTATATCCCGGCGGCAATGCCCGCTTCGCGCTGGTGGAAGATGACGGCACAAGCTACCGCTACATACGCGGAATTGAACGCACCACAACATTCACCTGGAACGACAAAACCCACACCCTCTCCTGGAAGCGCGCCGGCAATTACAGCGGGCCAAATGTGTTTACACACATGAATGTGGTGGTGTACTTTAGCGGCGGCAAGCAGCAAAAGGCCGCCGCCCTTGGGCCGACGGGTCAAATCGCTTTTACGCCGTCAGCACAGTGATCGGAGTCGGTAGGTATTGGCAGGTTGCCGCTGCACGCGCATCCACCAACATTCCTGTTGGCAAGCGGCGGCAAAAGGCTCGCGATCCAAGGTGAAGATGGGCTTGTCCTGACAGTTGCTGTGCAAAATGGATGGCGAATAGCGGTGCGCCACGGCCCCGTCGCCTTCAAGTGTGGGCGGCTTTTGCCGGGGTCGGCGGCCGACGCATCAGCTTTCCAGTTCGGTGCGAAGCATCACCAGTTGCGGCACATCACGGGTGGCGAGCTTTCGCTGCAAGGTTCGCACGCTGATGCCGATGGCACGCGCGGCCTTGGTTTTGTTGTTGGAATACCGCGCTAATACGGCTTCAATGGCGATTTTTCGGCTTATGTGCTACATTTCTTGCTTTGCAACCCGTTGCGGCAGAGTTGGCCGCAGGCTGCAAGTTTGTGAATTTGACATCTTGGGAGTTACACATGAACCTTGGCATTCAAAGCGTACACGCACGGGAAATTCTTGATTCACGCGGCAACCCCACCGTCGAG